>JAAEKY010000606.1 GCA_024227235.1 Desulfobacteraceae bacterium
AACAATAAGATAGGACCAATGGAAAAACCAACTGTTAAGCTAATTGATACCGATGGTAACGCTTTAGCAATTATTTGGCGTGTGAAAGCAGCATTAGAACAAGCTGGAGCTGACAAAGAGTATGTGGACAAATATCAGGATGAGGTTATGAGCGGAGATTATGATAATTTGCTTTGCGTTACGATGGACTATGTGCATGTGACCTGATTTTAGGGTGAGAATGCTGTAAATGAAATAACCCTTTTCTGTAAATTATGGGGTTATTTTTTTTGTCTTTTTTATCTAACTTTGAGCGACTATTTAATTTTCCAGTTACCGCCTAAAATAAAAGAGTTTGGGCGTTTGTATATAGACATAGTTAACGCTTTTTAAAGTTTTGGTGAAATGTATATTTCGATAATTCTAAAAATATAGTTGACAGTCACTATATTAATCAATATGATTAGATCATGGAAAATGAAATAGCAGCAAAAAAATTAGCAGAACTTGGACACATAACAAGACTTTCTATTTTTAGATATCTTGTAAAAGTTGGAGATCAAGGGGCTCCGGTAGGCCAGATTCAAGAAGAACTTGATGTCCCAGGTTCAACTTTGTCACATCACATCAGTAGATTGGTCTCAGTTGGCTTGATTAAACAAGTTAGGGAGAGCAGAATACTTTACTGTATCCCACAATTTGATGTTCTGGATGAGCTTGTAGAGTTTCTTAAGTCCAAGTGCTGCACTGAAGCAAAATGTAAGCTGTAATATTTTTTTGGCCACACATTTCGAAATATTTAGAAATATAGAATATATAAAAAGGAAAAATTATTATGACAACTGAACTCTACAAAATAGCGGATTTCATGGCTAAGGCGTTTATCCATATTTGGCCGTATCTTGTTATTACTATACCGATTGCTGTAGCTGTGAATATGTCTGGGGCTTCAAAACATATAAAGCGTGCTTTTGATGCGGGTCCTATTGTAGCCATCTTGCTGGCAACTATCGTCGGTGCCTTCAGCCCTTTTTGCTCATGTGGTGTGATCCCTGTCATTGCTGCTTTGTTAATCGGTGGAGTCCCCCTTCCTCCTGTAATGGCTTTCTGGATCGCATCTCCTTCCATGGACCCTGAAATTTTCTTTTTAAGTGTTGGGACAATTGGCTGGGATTTAGCGATTTGGCGATTACTTGGCACACTGGTTATGAGTTTAAGTGCAGGGTTCATCACTCACGCCCTGATGCAGGTAGGATGGATCAATTCTGATATTCTTAAACGGAAAACAGGATTCAGCGCATCTAAAAAGTCTTCAAAGATAAAACAAATTGCTCTTTCTTTCACTTCAAATTTTAAACGTCTGTTTTCTTTTAAGGTTAAATCGTTGGTTTCTGTTCAAGCTTCAGCTTGTTGCGCTGAGGAGTCGGTAAATGCTATTCAAATAATGCCTTCCGTTACACATGCAGAAACGAAACCTCAAGAGTCCTACACAACAGAAAATAATTCAGAATCATGTGTTTGCTCTGAGGAAGAATCATTCTGGAAACGATTAGGCAAAGAATCTATGGATGCCACATTGATGGTTATTAAATTTATGGCATTAGCGTTTTTCCTGGAAGCATTAATCATCCTTTATGTGCCTCAAGAATGGATCACAAGCATTATGGGTAAAGATAACTCCTGGGCGATTTTCACAGCTACGTTTTTAGGCATTCCTGTATACACAAGTAATTTAAGTGCATTGCCCATGGTAAGCGGACTTCTTGCACAAGGTATGAGCCCTGCAGCTGGTTTGGCTTTTCTGATTGCAGGTCCTACGACAACCTTGCCCGCCATGGCAGCAGTTTGGACATTGGTGAAACATCGCATTTTTATACTGTATGTGTCTTTTTCATTGGTAGGTGCAATGCTTTTAGGATACGCAAACCTTATTTGGGGATAAATAATGATTACTTTGAAAAATAGAAAAAATTTATACAATGGGAATTAGAACTTTGGAGAGGATTAATGGTATAAAAGTGAGACTATAGCCTCGTTAAGTGCACCGAGTATATCTATTCCAAGTATTCTCCCCATGAAAATCAGATAAAAATAAATTTCGAATCCTTGTTTAAAAGCTGTATAATAATTTTAATGCCCGATTTATCAGGGCAATTTAATAT
>JAAEKY010000607.1 GCA_024227235.1 Desulfobacteraceae bacterium
GAAAAAAAGCAACTGGATGTTATTTTGGATTGTGTGAAGCATGCAAAAGAGCTCGTGAGTCAAATTCTTACCTTCAGTATGCAAAAAGAACATGAGTATAAACTTTTAAGTGCGGAAGAAGTAGTCAAGGAATCCATGTCGCTTATTCGATCATTCCTGTCGGCCACTATAAAAATAAATACTCAAATTGAAAATAAATGTGGATATATCCTTGCAGACCCAGTTCAAATCCATCAGGTTATTATAAATCTTGTAACAAATGCGAATTATGCTATGGAAAAAAAAGGTGGAACGATAGACATTTCTATAAGCAAGGTGAAAAGCATAGAGAAAGTTTTTCTGAATAAGCCTGTTAAAAAAGGAAGCTATATCTGTTTAAGTATTAAAGATACGGGCACAGGTATTGATTCAAAAAATCTTGATAAAATATTTGAGCCCTATTATTCTACTAAAAAAGCGGGTAAAGGCTCAGGTGTCGGCCTTTCAGTGGTTCATGGGATTGTCGAAAGCCATAATGGGTATATAAAGGTTGAAAGTGATAAGGAAAAAGGAACCCGATTTGATATCTATTTTCCAAAGTGCCGAAGGTATACTGATATTGAGATAGAGACCGCAGACGATATGCCGATACAAAAAGGGACAGAAAGAGTCCTTTTGGTAGACGATGATAAAAAAGTTGCAGTGATGGAAACCCATATGCTTGAAAAATTAGGGTATACAGTGACCTGTTTCACGAATAGCTTGAAGGCAATCGATTCTTTTGAAAATAACCCGGAAATATTTGATGCTGTTGTAACTGATTTATCCATGCCGGATTTATCAGGAATCCAGCTTGCCGGCAAAATTTTTGATATAAAATCTGATTTACCCATTATCCTTTGTACAGGACTTGGCGATATTATTGAAAAGAAAAATTTTGAATCTTTGTCCATAAAAGGATTTTTAAAGAAACCTGTTGCCATAAAAGAATTGTCTCATACCTTAAGAAAGGTTTTAGATGAATAACTAGTATTTGAACGGAAACTCACCCATCAGTTACGTTGCTGCAAAATTATAAGACTGGCTTCATGGTCAATGGTACACGCCGGTTTCAAGATGTATGCATGCGCATCTATTCGAGCCCTTGCACCTTATATATGGGCAACTTTGTGAGCTTTGCTCCTCTACGGGCCGCCCAAATACGGAGTTTTCGGTCAGGCACTAACTAAACATTCGGGATCTGTGAAATCACATCATAAAGTAATTTATTAAATGGCTTTAAAGCATGTTGAGCTGTCTCTAAAACTGTTTCCAGCGTGGTTTCAGCTGGGGCATCTGGGTTATTTATATTGGTGATCATGGATAGCCCTAAGATTTTCATGCTGGCATGAACGCCTGCTATTGCTTCCATAACAGTGGAGAATCCCACAGCGTCACACCCTATTGTTTTTAAAAATCGTGTTTCAGAGGGTGTTTCAAGACTGGGGCCGCAAAGGCCGGCATAAACCCCGGTTTGAATGGATATCTGATTTTTTTTTGCTGCCTTATGAACAAGATCCATAAGATCTGGATCATATACCTGGATCATGTCTGGAAACCTGATGCCCCAGCCATCCTCATTGTTTCCTGATAACGGATTCTGCCCTGTCAGGTTGATGTGATCCTTAATAATCATAATGTCACCAGCAGAAAAATTCAGATTAATTCCCCCGGCGGCATTGCTTAAAATTAATGTTTTAACCCCTAATTCTTGCATAACTCTTATTGGAAAAGTTACCTGGGCGGGTGAATACCCTTCATAAAGATGGCATCGGCCCTGCATCATCATTATTTTTTTTTCATTAATTGAACCAAATATCAATTTACCCACGTGGCTTTCAACAGTTGATTCCGGGAAATTGGGAAGCTGTGAATATTTGAATTCGCAAGACACATCAAGGGTGTCAAGGGTGTGAGAAAGACCTGTACCCGTTAAAAATCCAATCAAAGGTAACTCTTTTGTATGCGATTGTATATAATTTACAGTTTCAATTACAAGATCCCTATCTGTCTTCATGATCTCTCTCCATTATTCATCTAAAACCTGCTGAATCAATTTTGCAATTCCTGACATAGATACAGGCTTCATAGCATAAGCGTCAATCCCCAATTGTTTTGCTTTTTCTTCGTCCACCATCAATCGATGTCCCGTACAGATAATAATAGAGATGTCCGGTCGTATTTTTTAATTTTGGCTATAGATTCAGGGGACAATGTTTTTTTATGATGTTAACGCCTTCTAATTCCTCTCTATTGTAGCCCATCATTGATAATACTGATCATTTACAAAAATTTTAAGTTTATTAAAGTTTTCAGTTTTGATACAATTTTACTAGAAATAACTTAACTTTGGCAAATTGTAAAATACAAATGTAATTATTTGGATATTTACCATAAGAATCATATTTTTTAAATGACTCACACACTCCCGTTCCGATCAAGGTTGGCTTTGTTTTAAAAAATAATACATGCGATTGCCCTGTTCTTTTGGAAGAATATATATTATATGCGAACCATGAATTCACCCCGATGTTGCAATATTGGAGTCCAGATTGGATGATTCTTTAATAAAAGTAATAATAAAAAATGAATGATAAACAATATTTATTTTCTATTGAGCATCGGCGGACAACAACAATAAAGATAAAAAGGTCTATTTTTACTTGCACTCTGGAGTTTGTGGGCTCTATTGAAAAAGCAAAGACCTTTATTTCTACAATCTCAAAAGAAAATAAAGCAGCCACTCATAATTGTTGGGCATACATCGTCGGGGAATCCGGGAATACCTTTCATTGTTCTGATGCCGGAGAACCATCAGGAACGGCAGGTAAGCCCATGCTAAATGTATTGCAAAGCTATCGCATGACCAATATAGCCGCTGTAGTAACCCGGCATTTCGGCGGTGTTAAACTGGGTGTAAAAGGTTTAATAGATGCCTATTCTGAATCTGTAAAAAATACGATAGGTCTGAAAAAATTAGAAAAACTGGTTCAAACGACCTGCATTGCTGTTGAAGTTTCTTATGAATTTAATGATATACTTCTTAATCAGATAAAAAAGTATTTGAACAGGATGGTTGATACGAAATATTCAGACAAAATTGTCCATCACCTTGAAATTGAATGTAAAAATTATGACAGCGTGAAGAAACTTTTGTCAGAATATCAATCCCAGGGAAAATTAAAATTTAGGAACGGGAATTAAATAAGTTTCCCAAATTAGGGTTCCATTAAACATTTAGGGGGGATTCGTCACGAGACATTGTATAACCAACTGATAAATTAGGCAATTCCTGCTTTCAGCCCTTCCAAAATATTCACAAGTTTAATGGAGGATTCATTCCCACTACATATGGTATCCGGAAAATTTTTAATTTTTTCGGACTGGTGAAAGACACACTCGGTAAATTGGGGGATTTGACTCGTGCGTGTAAATACCATCAGTCAACATTTAGAATTATATTGACAGCAGTTTGAATAGAATGGATAATTCTTGTTCGATCAGAAATTTTTGATACATCCTTACTCTCAGCAGATTGGTCCCAATCTGTTCGAGTTGTAAAAAAATAAGAGATGACAAAGGGTATTGGAATAATTTAGAATTATTTATTCAAGAGCATTCCGAAGCTTCCTTTACCCACAGCATCTGTCCCGATTGCTCGGATAAGCTATATGGAGATGAAGATTGGTATACAGACAATAAAAAAAACCAGAATATAGATGAACGATTCTGCGCTGAAAATGGAAGAGATTTATAGCGAGCCCTATGTCTAAAATCAATCTCTATTTTCCTGTCTTCTCTGGGTGGGTACTGGCATTCGCAGGGCTTAGGCCGAACAAAGTTTATGCAACGCTACATATGGTCTATGGCTTTTTCACTGCTTTAACTATTTGTTTCTGATATTGAACAGAATTATTTGGACAGGGAATTACCCTGAAATATTTCACTTGGAGAGGTGGCTCCTGTGTGAAATTTTCGTGACGGATTCCCCCTGAATGTTAACGCAACCCCAAATTAGCAGATGCTTTTGTCGTATTGAAGATATGAGGAGAAAGCATATCGGGCTATGTGCCCAACGAGAAATGCAGAAAACGACGAAAAAAGCAATAATTATGGGGGCTTATTTAATGTACGTTCCTTCGCACGATACCAAAAGATAGGGGTTAAAAATCTGTAATAATCATTTCCCAGTTTCTTTTGGCCGTTTTATCTCCAGCGCTGTTGACTTCCATAATTCTTGAATGAGTTAAGGTCTTACTTAAAATGATGTTGGTATATCTGCCATTGACTTTAGTCCCAGAAAAGATCGTTCCTGAAACATCCAAAATTGGTTTTGACGTTGTCTTCTGATTGAGCCGTTTAAGAGAGAATTTTTCTTTGACACTGTCTTTTACTGAATCAGCATAAACTTTGATATCATTTTTAATTTTTCTGAACAAGGCCTCCTCAACTTTTTTTTGACTCTTTAGATTATGGATTTTTTTATCGGCTTCCGAAAGACCCTTTTGGAACAGCTCAATTTTTTCATCAGGTTTGTCACCCGCGTTCTTTTCCATCTCTTCCATAATGCTTAATGTTCGTTTTTTGGACTTTTCTAATTGTTTGAGCTTTTCAATAGCATCATTTAATGCAGCTTCTGTGTTATTTTTTTCAATTGTTTTGATTTCAAGAGCGTTTTGCCTTCTTTCAATGGCCTTATCAATCATATTTATTTGATTTTCAAAATAGTCTGATGTACCTACGGTTATTGTAGAAGGCTTAGCTTTTTCAGACCCAAGATTAAAAATTTTTGCACCACCTTTAGCAGTTACTACAGAAGAAAAAACTCTGCCTCTCTCTATTTTAAATTCGCCCTCTAAAATTACTTCTGTATCAACAATTTCTTTTATTATAGTCATGCCTCCGGTACAAGCAGCTTTGGATCTGTGCATAAACCCGGCTTTGATGTCACCCTTTGCCTCAATAGTAGATTCTGTTACACCATTCTGGATAAACACATCACCTTTAGCCTTAATAATCCCGCCATCACAGGTGTTGGCAACCACGGTAATGGCCTCAACCCTGAAACCGTTTTTTATGGAGCCTGCGATAAAAACATTTTTATCGAATTTTACATGTCCGGTTTTATAATCTACATCACCCTTAATAAAATAGGCATCGTTAACAGAGATTTCCCCTCCTTGTGTTATCTTGGGATTCCCGCTTACATCTGCAATAACCTTTAATTCATCTTTGGAAAGACTTACATTCTGTCCAAGATTAAATGGGATATCTTCAGCAATTAAACAGGGAATGGCTTCTCCAAAAATACTTACACCGGCCTTGCCGGTTTTAGGTGGAATTTTTTCAGCCAGGATATCTTTTTCTTCCACAAAGGGAATTTCGCCCCTATCTTTAAAATCTATGGCCCCATCGTCTTTAAGAAGACCTGCTTTAAGGTAGTCGCGTTCAAACATATAAATGAACCGGGCATCTATACCATCTATAGGCGCAAGGCCTTCTGCAATCTCGAAATACGATTCTGTGCCTTTCTTGTCTTTAATAAAATTTTCCAACCTGTCATCATCAACAATTCCGTAAATGATGTTATTTTTTTCCAATAAATATTTTAAATCTGAAATAAGCATAGCGTTGTCAAAATCTTCCGTTTTTGTGACAAATGCTTTAAAGGCATCTCTCTGGATATGTAATTTGATTTCGACCTCATCGATTTCGTATACATTGTTATTCTCAAAGGGTTGTTCTTCAAGTTCTCTTTTATTTTTTTTAGGCGTTTCTTTCTGATCGCTGATTTTAAGCTTTTGTTTTTGTAATACTAGACTACGCTGCTTTTCAGATAACATTCCGGCATCAACCAAACAATCACCTAACATAATGTTTTGCCCTTGATCTGTCAGCCTTTTTTGCTCTTCTAGTGCAAGATCCATGTTGCTTTGTGTCAGAAATCCAAACTCAACACATAATGAACCGAATCTTGCATCTTCCGGTGGTTTTGCAAAATTTACACAGATTTTTTTAAGGCTTTTGGCATCTTGCTGGTTAATATGTTTATTTATCAGCATTACTTTTAGAATATCCACTTCAGCATCGCTTTTATGATTTTGCATATACGTGATCAGCTTTGGGTGATTTTTTTTGCTTAAGTAATTAAGATATAGTGCAATTTTTATAATTAAGGCATTTCTGCTGTTAATGCCATTGATTTTATTTTCTGAAGCCATATTTGGATGTTCTCCTGCCAATATTATTATTATTCAGAGAGCAAAGCTGTCAAGAAAAAACGGAAAAAACTGTATTTGAAGAAGGTAACAACAAAGTTAAAAAGATGTTGACAATGAAAAAAATTTAAGTATTATTAAATAATAATTAATTATACTAAAAACTTGGTGAATCTATGAAAACAAAACTTGGGGCACTCTTAAGAGCGATTAGAAGCTCAAGACACCTTACGATAAAGGAGATTGCAGCAAAGGCGAGTATCAGTACTAGCTTGCTGTCGCAAATTGAAAGGAATCGGATATCCCCTTCTTTGGATACTTTGCTTCAGATTCTAGAAGCGTATGGTGTACCCCCCGATAAGTTTTTTAAAGATTATGAGACCAGTTCAAAAGTCGAGATTATAAGAAGGGATGATCGAAAAACGTATCAGCGAAAAGGCTTTAAATATGAAAAACTTTGCGGTGACAGCCAGGCCAAAGGGAATCATTCATTTAATGCCTTCTATCTGGAACTTGCGCCAGGGCAAGAGAGAGGGGATGCAAGTGACGGACATTTGGGGCGTGAGTTGGGAATAGTTGTTCAAGGATCTGCAACGCTTGTTTATGGAGAAGATACGTATGAAATTCATAAAGGAGATTCCGTATCATTTTTTTCACAAATTCCCCATCTGATTCAAAATTCCACTGACCAGACATTCCTTGCCTACTGGGTAGTGACACCTGCTGATGGCGAAGATTATTTTGGAGATAAAACATCATAAGGAATGGGAATTAAATAAGTTGTAAAAAATTAGCAGATGTTTTTGTCGTATTCAAGGCGCGAGGAGGAAGCTAAACGGACTATGTGGCCGGTGAGAAACGTAGAAAACAGTAAAAAAACAATAATTATGGGTAAGTTATTTAATGTACATTCCTAAGATTTGGAGCGAATAATGGGAAAAACAATTGCAGAAAAAATTTTTGAAACACACCAGGTAGACCAGCCCTTTTCAGATGTAAATGTTTTGCGGATTGACAGGGTGTTTTGCCATGAGATTACAACCCCAACAGCGATCCAGGATCTTGTTACAAGAGGAAAAGATCGGGTGTTTGATCCTGAGAAAATTAAAGCAGTTATTGACCATGTTACGCCTGCAAAAGATTCAAAAACGGCCATGCAGGGGAAAATTCTTCGTGACTGGGCAAAACGGCATAATATTAAAGATTTTTTTGATATCGGACATAATGGGGTGTGTCATGCCATTTTTCCGGAAAAAGGATTTGTACAGCCGGGGTTCACTATAATCATGGGCGACTCACATACCTGCACACACGGGGCTTTTGGTGCTTTTGCCGCTGGCGTTGGAACAACCGATCTGGAAGTGGGAATTTTAAAAGGTGTCTGTACATTCAAAACCCCTCAAACCTATAAAATTGATATCATTGGCAAATTGTCGCAAGGGGTATATGCCAAAGATATTATTCTTCATGTCATCAAAGAACTTACCGTAAATGGTGCGACCAATATGGTAATTGAATTTGCAGGGAATGTCGTAGATCAGATGAACATGGATCAGAGAATGACCTTATCCAATATGGCTGTGGAAGCTGGAGCGACCAGCGGGATCTGTCTTCCCGATATGATAACGGTGGATTACCTCTGGGAGTTTATCAAAGATGACTATTCAAGTCGGCAGGAGGCATTAGAGGCATTTTCTAAATATAAATCAGATGATGATGCAGTATACGCAAACCAGAAAACAATTGATGTGACAACTCTTGAGCCATTAACTACCTTTGGATATAAGCCGGATAATGTCAAACCAGTATCTCAGATGAAGGGGACCAAGATCGATCAGGTTTATATCGGTTCATGCACAAACGGTCGGCTTGAGGATTTAAGAATTGCTGCAAAAGTACTTGAAGGCCAGACGATTAATGAAAATGTTCGTGCAATCGTCTCTCCGGCAACACCCAAAATATTTTCCCAGGCTTTAGAAGAAGGTATTATTAAAACATTTATGGACGCAGGTTTTTGTGTAACAAACCCAACCTGTGGCGCCTGCCTTGGTATGAGTAATGGGGTGCTGGCCAACGGCGAGGTGGCCGCTGCCACAACCAACCGAAATTTTAATGGCCGTATGGGCAAAGGTGGCATGGTTCACTTGATGAGCCCTGCAACCGCTGCAGCCAGTGCCATAAAAGGTGAAATTTCAAACTCCAATTTATTTGTAAAAGGAGAAAATAGATGAAAGAATTTAATGGGAATGTATTGTTTCTTAATCGTTCAGATATTAATACAGATGAAATCATTCCGGCTAAATATCTTACAGAGATTAAAAAAGCAGCGATGAAGCCTCATTTGCTTGAAGATCTAAAACTTGAAGGATTTGATCCAAAAACAGATATTAAAGGTAAGGCTGTCATTATTACAAAAGATAATTTTGGATGTGGATCTTCAAGAGAGCATGCGCCCTGGGCATTAGAAGAAAACAATATCAATGTTGTACTTGCCCCAAGCTTTGCAAGAATTTTTAGACAAAATATGTTCAATTGCGGTATGCTTGCTATTGAACTTGAAAAAGATAACATCAATACTATTTTCAATCTATTTGAAAACAGTGAAACGAATATTCAGGTCGATATAGAAGCATCTGAAATATTTATTCAATCAAAGGATCAAACACAAAATTTTAAGTTTCAAATTTCAGAATTTGATCAAACACTTATCAAAACAGGTGGGTGGGTAGAGTACGCAGATAAACATTATTAAAAACAATGAATTAGCTTCTGCCGCCACTCCACTTTAAACGGGTTTTCAAGACCTTAAAATAGGACTGGTTTTCAAAATATATCATTTTGATATCATTCCTGCTTTTTTTTATGAAGATCCGATCGCCGGGATCCATTTCAAATCCTTCCTGGCCGTCCAGGGTAAGGATCATGTCTTCAGGACTCCCCTCAAGGCTGATTTCAATTTTTGCTGAGTCTGGAATAATCAAGGGCCTGTTTGTCAGTGTAAACGGGCAGATGGGCGTCAGGATAATGGATGGGACAGCAGGGTGTACGACAGGGCCTCCAGCAGCCAGGGAATAAGCGGTTGAGCCGGTAGGTGACCCAATGATCAAACCGTCTGCCCTATAAGTTGTCAAATAAGTGGAATCAATGTAAACGGCACATTTAGCCAACCTTGACAGAGCAGATTTGTTGATAACAGCATCATTGAGGACATCTACGTCAATAATCTGCTTGTTACGCCGTTTAACTTTAATATCAAGACGCGTTCTTTTTTGAATAAGGTATTTCCCGTCAAGCACTAAACTAACAGCTTTATATAAGTTGTCTTCCGTGGTCTCGGCAAGAAAACCGACTTCACCGAATTTCACGCCCATCAAAGGGATACCCCTATCTTCTATAAATCTTGCAGCACTTAGAAAAGTGCCATCTCCACCCAGAACAATCATACATAAAAGATCAGAAGGAATGTCTTCGCTCTGTGAGTTTTGCACATCTATAATAGTGCATTGATCTCCCAACCTTTTTTTTATTTTTTGGGCTTGGTCTTCTGCTTTGTCATCATTTTTAACAACCAGTCCGATTCGTTTTGAGTCCATTATTTGTTTCCTGCCTCCATTTTGCAATTTGGAATGCTTATTGAATCATATCTGCCCGTAAGGTCAAGTATAAATTTTAATGTGCCTGGGCCCAGTTCTCACCCACTCCAAAATTTACTTTTAATGGGACTTTAAGCGGATAAACCTGTTCCATAACGGTTCTTGCAAGATCAATGAGCTGATCTTTTTCCTCGAATGGGGTTTCGAAAATAATTTCATCATGAACAGATAAAAGCATTTTTGAGGTCAGTTTGTTTTCTTTTAGTGCCGCGTCCATTTTAATCATGGCCAGTTTGATCAGATCAGCTGCACTGCCTTGTATGGGAGTATTCACTGCTGCACGCTGGGCAAAATTTCGAATATTGGCATTGGAAGAATTGATATCGTCAAGACGTCGTTTCCTGCCAAAAATTGTAGAAACCTCACAGGTCTTTTTGGTTTCTTCGATGGTCGTATCAATAAATTTTTTTACGCCGGAATATCGTTTAAAATAGCTATCAATATAAGCGTTGGCCATTTTATTGCTGATGTTTAGATCATTTGCCAACCGGAACCCACTCATACCATATACAATACCAAAATTGATGGTCTTAGCTTGGCTGCGTAGATCATCTGTAACAAATTCAGGTAATACCTGGAAGACTTCCAAAGCAGTTCTTTTGTGAATATCTTCGTCATTGTTAAACGCTTCTATAAGGATTTCGTCCTGGGCACAATGGGCCAGGATTCGAAGTTCAATCTGTGAATAATCAGCAGAAATCAATGTATGCCCTTCTTTGGGAATAAACGCTTTTCTGATTTTTTTGCCTTCTTTTTTTCGGATAGGAATATTTTGCAAATTAGGGTTGGAACTGCTCAGACGGCCTGTCACAGTTATTGTCTGGTTAAATGAGGTATGAATTCTACCTGTTTCTTTGTTGGTAAGCTTTTGCAAGGCATCCACATAGGTTGACTTGAGTTTTTTAACCGTTCTATATCGCAAGAGTTTTTTTGGCAGTTCATGGGTTTGGGCAAGCTTGGTAAGGACTTCAACATCCGTTGAATAGCCGGTTTTCTTTTTTGTTTTTTTAACTACTTTTAATTTTAGTTTTTCAAAGAGGATCACCCCGAGTTGCTGGGAAGAATTAATATTAAATTCTTCTCCTGAAAGGGTATATATTTCTTTTTTAAGGTCATTTAATTCCAATTCAAAGGTATTGGAAAGATGTTTTAAAACATCTTTATCTACTTTAATTCCTTCCATTTCCATATGGGCTAAAACTGTTATAAGGGGTATCTCAAATTCTTTCATTAACTTTGAAAGCCCTTTTTTTTTGATTTCTTTTTCAAAATACTGGTAGGCCATAAAGGTAATGTCTGCGTCTTCAGATGCATAATTTATGGCTTGAGAAATGGGAACTTGTGCAAATCCGATTTGATTTTTCCCCTTACCCGCCACTTCTTCATAGGAAATAGTTTTATACCCAAATAGATTCATGGCAATACTATCAAGGCTGTGACCCCTTATTGACGGGTTGAGAAGGTATGAAGCAATCATGGTATCAAAAGCAATACCATTAAGGGTGATGCCGAATCTTGACAGGACAATATAATCATATTTAATATTTTGCCCCACCTTTTTTATGTCTGGATTTTCAAGCAAGGGTTTGAAGATTCGTAGGATATCTTCCTTGGAAGGCTGATCAACCTCTTCTGGGAAGGTGTGACTGATGGGAATGTAATAGCCCTGGTTTTTTGCATAAGAAAAGGAAATGCCTACAAGCGAAGCCTGGGTCGGATTTTTAGAAGTTGTTTCTGTATCAATAGCGAAAATTTCTTTATTCTCAAGGACATGAGCCAATTTTTCAAGCTCTTTTGTCTTTGTTACCAGTTTGTATATCTTCTCAGATTTATCTGCTTTTTGGGCAAATTCAGTCGCAAGGGTCTTAAATTCAAGCTCTTGAAATAGTTCAAATGCTTTTTGGGTGTCAATCTTCTTTAATTTAAATTCTTCGATCTGTTCGATCACTTTTACATGCGTATCTATCGTAGCCAGATCCCGGCTTAGGAATACTATATCTTTGCTGTTGGAAAGGTTTTCATATAGCTTTTTTTTCTTTTTAAGGCTGGCAAGATTTTCATATATGTTTTCAATAGAGTCAAATTCGGTGATGAGCTTTATGGCTGTTTTAGGTCCAACACCTTGAACGCCGGGAATGTTGTCTGAAGCGTCTCCGGCAAGTCCTAAAATATCGATAAATTGTTTGGGTTCTATGCCCATGTCTTCTTTTATCGTATGTTTATTTGTTATGGTGTCTTTCATGGGATCCCAGAGAATACAACTATCTGTAATCAACTGTTTAAAGTCTTTGTCGCCTGTTACCATGACCACCTGGAATCCTTTTTCCTGTGCAAGTTTTGAATAGGTACCCACAAGATCGTCTGCTTCAAACCCGATTTTTTCAACGATAGGAATATTAAACGCTCGAATCATTCGTTTTATATCAGGAATTTGAATAATAAGTTCTTCCGGCATTGGGGAACGGTTGGCTTTGTATTGATCATACATCTTATGCCTGAATGTAGGGCCTTTAACATCAAACATCACGACTGCATATTCAGGCATGTTGTCCTTTAGCAGTTTTAATAAAATTCTGGCAAAACCAAATGTCGCGTTGGTAGGATGTCCCTTTGATGTAGCAAGGCTTTTTATGGCATGAAAGGCACGATAAAGAAAAGCGCTGCCATCGATGAGGAATATCTTTTTGGAATGGGCCATGTTAACTCCCTTTGTTATTTATTGAATTTTATTCAATTAGGATCGATAATTATATAAATTGAACAAAGATTGCAAAGGATTTTGGTTCATGTGCAAGGCGCATTAAAGGTTGAATACTCGAAGTATTCGGCTTTTGATGCAACGTAGCAGATGGATCAAAAGGCAAGCAATATTGTTCAAATAATTAAATTTTCGATCCTCACAGGCATATATACTATCTTTTTTGTTAAAGGAGAAGTATATTCGTATGATGAACCAAAAAGCCGAAACAAGAAAAGAAAAAAGACGTCAAAAAAAGGTAAAACACTGTCATTGCTGTGGCCAAACCTTTATATTTTGCTGGAATTGCAGGTGTGGATTTTCTATGTGCCAGCAGTGCATGTATGAAAATCAGTGGGGCATGACCTGCAATGGGATTACTTGGGAATGCCCGGATTGTGGAGACCAAAACGGATACGGCAACCAGTAATTCTTTTTTAAATCCTTATTTAAAATGCTTGCATTTCAGTACTCTTTTAAAATAAAATACTCAGGATAAAATTCCGCATCATCATAAATCTGTGCTAAAGGAGAAGAACATGGCAAAGAAAATCAATGTGGGAACTCTGATATCAGGTGGTGGAACAAACCTTCAGGCCATTATCGATGCAAGTCTTGAAAATAAAATTGATGCAAATATAGTTTTTACAGGTTCTGATAATCCCGGGGTTAGTGGACTTGAACGGGCACAAAAAGCCGATATTGAAACCTTTGTAGTCGATTATTCTAAAATTATTTCATCTTGTAAAAAAGGAATAAATGATGCTGACCTTCCAGAGGATTTCGACCTGAAAGAAATTCAGACAAAGCAGCAGCTGGTTACAAGCGATACTTCAAATGAACAGGTTGCTTTCTTTTTAAAAAGCCGTGCGATTGCTGAGAAAAAGCTTTTGGACCAGATGTCTGTCTACGATATGGATCTTCTTGTCCTGGCTGGATTTATGAGGGTGCTAACCCCATATTTTATTGACCGAATCAATACAACTCCGGGAAAATATAAAATAATGAATATCCATCCCGCCCTTCTTCCTTCTTTTCCGGGCACTGATGGATATGGAGATACATTCAGCTATGGATGTAAGGTCGGGGGGTGCACCGTTCATTTTATCGATTACGGTGAAGATACAGGTCCTATAATCGGACAAAAAGCATTTACTATAGAAGATAATGATACGTTGGATGATATTAAAGCAAAAGGTCTTAAAAAAGAGTGGGAACTTTATCCCCGCTGCATTCAAAAATTTGCTGATTCTCTCTAATTAAAGGATTATAGTCAATGGATGATCCTGTAGGATCTAAAAAAGTCTGCCCCATCACAGGTTTTTCAATTATGTCAAATCCTGAATGGGCTTATGAAGGAAAGAAGGGTGGATTTAAAATAGAAGTCAGTCTGATTGGAAAAAGAATTCTATATGCCAAACCCCGGGGGCATGTGTTTAACGATGACCAGGTACAAAGTATCAGCCTTCAGGCGTCTATAGCAGAAACTGCCATTGGTGAAAACGAACCGTTTATTCAGATTCAGGATTGGAAAGAGTTAAAAGGTGCCTCAAACAGAGCCCGTCAGAATTATATCGATTATTTAACCGATAATGATCAGGTCATGGGGGTTATTTTTTGTAACACCTCATTTATGTTTAAAATGAGTATTAAGCTTGGAAAACGTCTTAATATGGTGCCGTATCCTGTTCATATCGCTGATGACTATGATCAGGCAATAAAAACCGCTCAAATATTATTGGAAAAGTGGAAGGTATCAAATAAAAAAGAAGACAGTTTATTGCCTTTTATTTTTAGTCCGTTGGATTCCGACAAGACGGATTGTAAGATAACTGGACTCGAGATTGTAAAAAAATTAGAATGGACAGATATTGAAATAGTAAAAGACTATTTTTGTACCTTTAAATTGATAGGAAAAAGCATTGTTCACGTCAGTCTTTCTGGTGAAATAACTCCTGAAGGGACACATCGTCTGATACAAATTCATGATAAATTTATGTCAGACATGGGGCTGTCAAATAAAAAATATGCTGAAGTCAGAGAGTGCAGTAATGTTATTGGGGGGCCTTTCCAAAAATCCAGATTTAAGCTTATGGAATTTGTTTCCAGAGAAAGTCAGACAAATGGCTTAGTTGGACTCTGGTATTACAATTTTCCCCAATTGATAATAAACACGTTTCGTGCGGGGTATAAATTAAAAGATACTGATGCCCCCATCAAGATTGTCAATACTTACAAAGATGCTATTAAACAGTCTGTGTCTGCTTTAAGAGAAAATTCGGTTGAAATTGAGACCTTAGATTTTTCAAAGCAACGGTTTTCAAAAAGTGACTGGTTATTAAAAAGAGAAGGGTCTTCTATAAAATTTGAGATCATTGGTGATGATATTATCTACAGCGAACCCCATGGTATTTTAAAAGAAGAATATGTAGATGAATTGTTTGTGATATATCAAAAAGTGATCAAAGAAGGCGGTTTTGATAAAGACAGGCCTTATTATAGACTCCTTAATTGGGAAAATTTTGAAGGAACACATTGGCGGGCCAGGAAAAAATATATTAGTCAGGCTAAAGATATTAATAAATTGCATCCAAGTCCGCTATCTGTGGTTTATGGTATGAATAGTTTTATGAGTTTAATGATGAATATGACTAAACCATTTTTACCTTTTGAAACATTAACAGCAATAAATTTCCAGCATGCCTTGGAGTTAATTGAAAAGGACCGGGCATTTATAAAAAACAAAACTGAAAAAAGCCCGGACCAGGGATTTGATGTAAAAATAGATAAATATAAATATCAACTTTTAAAGGTTATGGGATCTTTGGATTGGGATCAAAAAGGCATCCAGGAACAGAAAATAGATGACGCCCATCCATTCAAAGAGGTATTTGATGCAGTGTCGATTATTAAAGCGGATTTAGATTCAGTATTTGAGGAAAGAAATGAAGCAGAAATAAAACTTAAGCAGAGTGAAGAGAAGTATCGGAATATAATAGAAAATATTGATGATGGTTATTACGAAGCCGATTTGAAAGGAAACCTTCTATTCATTAATGAAAGGTTTTCCAGGATTTTTGGATATTCAAAATCAGAGTTCGATATGGTGAATTATAGCCAGATTATGGATAAGAAGACCGCCAAAAGCTTTTTGCAGGCATATAATAAAGTATATAAAACAAAACAACCCATCACCGATTTTGGATATAAAATGCTCACCAAAGACGGCAAAAAACTCTACGGGGAAGCTTCTATATCTTTAAAATATGGTATGGATGGAACTATTACCGGGTTCTGTGGGATAACAAGAGACAGAACTGAGAAAAAAGCATTAGAAGATGAATTGATAAAACATCGAGATGATTTGGAAAAAATGATAGCACAAAGAACCAAAGAGCTCCAGGAAGAAATCATTCAAAAAGAATATGCAAAAAAAGTAAATTCATCTATTTTTAATATTTCAGCAGCAGTCACTACTAGTCAAAGCCTGGATGAATTGTGTCCACTGATTCATAAATATTTAGACGATATCGTTGATATCCCTAACTTTTATATCGGGATTTATGAACCTAAAAAAGACAAGATCTTGATTATATTTAATTCTGATAAATATCATGGCAATATATTCCAAATGAACGACATATCAAAGACAAAATCTTTAGCCAGTGAAGTAGTTCTAAAGAGTAAACCTTTGTTAGTAAGAGATCAGGAAATAATTGACTGGTCAAAAGAAAAAGACTTTGTTGGCCATATTTCTAAAAACTGGTTGGGGGTGCCATTAATCAGCCAGGATAGAACCATGGGAATCATGGCAGGACAAAGCTATGAAGACCCAGATCATTTTACAGATCATGACTTAAACATTCTTGTCTCAGTTTCAAATCAGGTGGCGCTTGCTATTGAAAGGCAGCAGGCATTAGATGACCTTCATGAACGAGAAGAAAAATACGGGAAACTGATTAAAACAACCTCAGCAGGATATTGGCAGATAGATGAAAACTATTTGACGATTGAGGTCAATCAAGCAATGTGCAATATGATAGGATATGAAGAAGATGAAATGATCGGTCGACCACCTTTTGATTTTTTTGATAAGCAATCGATAAAAAATGTTAAAGAAATAACTACAAAGGAAAATGCTCAAACCGCAAATATAAGTTATGAGGTCACCTTTATTAAAAAGGATAACCAGTTATTACATTCTAAGGTTGACGCAAGAAGATCGTTTAATGAGAATGGGGATTTTGCTGGATCATTTGTCTTTGTTACAGATATTACAGATAGAATTAAATCTCAGCAGGAATTACGAAGAGCCAAAGAAAATGCAGAAGAAGCGTCAAAAACAACAAAAATTATAATGGAAAATCTTCAGGCTGGTGTGGTGTTAATTAACTGGGATACCCACATCATTGAACTGGTAAATAAAACAGCCTCTGATATGTTTGGCAGTCCCCCTGAAAATATTGTTGGGAACTATTGTTATGAGTTCTTATGTCCAAAACAAAAAGGCCAGTGCCCCATTACCGATGTAAATGCAACCGTTGATAATTCTGAAAAATACATGCTCAATGTTCATAAAGAAAAAATACCCATACTTAAAACAATAAACACGGTTGTTATGAATGGTCAGAAGTTTCTTCTAGAAAGTTTTGTAGATATTACAGAGCAGAAAAACGCTGAGAATAATCTCATCAATGAAACCCGAAGGGCCAATGAAATGGCGATGGCGGCAGAGGCTGCAAATACTGCAAAATCAGAGTTTCTTGCCAATATGAGCCATGAAATTCGAACCCCGATTAACGGCGTTGTGGGTATGGCTGAAATTTTAATGGACAGTTCACTTGATGAGAATCAAAAAACATTTGTACAGACTATTTCTTCAGAAGCTGATTCCCTTTTAGGCATCATAAATACAATTCTTGATTTTTCAAAAATAGAAGCCGGGAAATTGGAGCTTGAAGAAATAGGATTTGATTTGAGGAAAATATTTGAAAACCTTTCGGAAGTGCTAAATATTAGAGCTGAAAAAAAGGGACTGGATTTTCTTTCTTTTCTGGATACAGACATACCGACAGATCTAAAAGGAGATCCGGGTAGGCTCCGCCAAATTTTTATGAACCTTGTGGGAAATTCACTCAAGTTTACAAATAAGGGTGAAATATTTATAAAAGGGACAAAAATTACAGAAACAGCTGATCGGGTCACTATCAGGTTTGAGGTACAAGACACAGGTATTGGTATCCCTTTTGAAAAACAAGACCGGATTTTTGACAGTTTTTCACAGGCAGATGGTTCAACAACACGGAAATATGGCGGAACCGGACTTGGTACTACCATATCAAAACAATTGGTTGAGCTGATGGGAGGGGAAATTGGCCTTGAAAGTAAAAAAGGAAAAGGATCTAAATTTTGGTTTACGATTAATGTGAAAAAGTGGGGATCAAAGAGCCAACAAGAAAAGGGTGTGGATATTAATCTGGAAGGACTGATTATTCTTGTTGTTGATTCAAATAAAACGCATCAATTTATTATTTCTAAGTATTTAGAAACATTTGGATGCAAAGCCCTTTCAGCCTTGAATATTGAAGATGCAATGCGTATCCTTGAAAAACAAGACTCAAACCAGAAAATAGATTTAATCCTGACAGATTTCTATTTTTCTGAAATAAACGGCTTTGAATTTGCAGAGCATATTCGCAAGTCAAAATTATATATTGAAATTCCTATAGTATTATTGACATCAGTCGGATCAGTCGGGGATGGTAAACGGTGTAGGGAAATTGGAATTCAAGGTTATTTATCTAAGCCTGTAAAAAAAATAGATTTAGGAATGACAATTGCATCAGTTCTGGGTGTCATTAAGGAATTGCCCCATAATGAAAAACCGTTGATCACAAAACATTCTATTGAAGAATCTGAGAGAAAAGATTTACAAATTCTGGTTGCTGAAGATTATCCTACCAATCAGCAGATTGCAATAAAACATTTGAATAGCGCAGGGTTTAGAGTCGTTTTAGCGGAAAACGGGGCCCAGGCAGTCTCGTTATTTAAGACAAAACAATTTGACCTTATTCTTATGGATATTCAGATGCCGGAAATGGATGGATATGAAGCCACAAAAAAAATTCGGGAGATAGAAAAAAAATTATCGAAAGATTTTGGAAAAGTCTTACGAACACCTGTCATAGCCATAACAGCCCATGCCATGCGGGGATATAGAGATAAGTGTATTCAGGCAGATATGGATGACTATCTGGCAAAGCCTTTAAAAAAGAAAGAATTGATTTCAACAGTTGAAAAGTGGATATACCCAGATCAAGACGGAAACCGCTCAACAAACCCAAAGACAAATACTATAGATAAAAATATTAATTCTTCAAATCTTAAACAGTCTTCTGATTTGCCAATTGATATGGAAAAAGCAATTATAGAATTTGAAAATGATGAAGAATTCTTAAATGAAATTCTTTATGAATTTTTGGGAAATGTAGAAAAACAATTCGTGTCGATCCGAGCAGCTATTTCAGTAGATGACTTTCAAATAATAGAAGAACAAAGTCATGCAATCAAAGGCGGTGCAGCTAATTTGACAGCCATGGCCTTGTCAGATGCTGCTTCCAATCTTGAAATGGCAGGGAAAAATCAAGATATAAATAATATTGAAGAGATATTTGGCAAATTGGAAGTTGTTTATAAACAGTTTAGTCAATATGTAAAACAGTTTATAAGTGCCTGAAAAATTGATCAAAAATCAAGAGATATTGTTATTCGATTGAATTTTATTTTTGGTATCCACAAGATTTTCTGTAGTGAATTTCCATAATGATTTTTTAATAACGAGTAAAGTAGTTGTATCCTCTATTGGAGAACCAACAAAAAAAGGAATGGATGAGTATATGACAAAACCGGTCAAAAAGGATGCTTTGGTTGAAAAAATCAAACAAGTATTTTGAAACATTGATCGCGAAGGATATTGATTAAGATAAAACCGAATTAATCGCCTTTAAAAGATTTTCCTTTTGGATCGGCTTGGAAACATAACCGTCCATACCTGATTTTAGAAACCGTTCTTTATCGCCCTTCATGGCATTGGCTGTTAAAGCGATGATTGGAATGTGCTTTTTGCTGTTCTTTTCAAGCAACCGAATTTCCTTCGTGGCTTCTTCTCCATCCATAACCGGCATTTGAATATCCATTAAAATTAGATCGAACCGTTCTTTTTCGAGTAATTGAAGTGCTTTTTGCCCATTGGTACCAATGGTAATTGAATGGCCCATTTTTTTTAACATTATGGAGACGACTTTTTGATTTACAACGTTATCTTCAACTAATAAAATTTTTAAATTTGACAGTTTTTTAAATAGATTTTTTTTGTTTGGCTCAATTGTTTTTGTCGGTTTATCAGGCTTCTTGACAGGTTGATTTTTAAACTTTATTGTAAACCAAAAAACAGAGCCTTTGTTAATTTCACTGGAAAAGCCTATCTTCCCCCCCATTAATTCAGCCAGCTGTTTTGATATAGCAAGGCCTAATCCTGTACCACCGAATTTTCGTGTGGTGGAAGAATCTACTTGGGAAAATAATTGAAACAATTTTTCAGTTTTGTCTTTTGGGATACCAATCCCTGTATCTTTTACTTCAAATATAAGTAAAAGTTCTTTTTTAGTTGTCTTTTTTATCTGGATATTTACAAAAATTTTGCCTTCATCAGAAAATTTTATGGCATTCCCGAGAAGGTTTATCAGGATCTGGCGGATTCGTGTGGGATCTCCGGCTAGGCGATCGGGGATATTTTTTTCAATAAGATAAAATAACTCAAGCTTTTTTTTAAACGCTTTTGGAGCAACTGTGTCAATAACAGCATCCATCATATCTTTAATATTAAAATCAATGGTTTCTATTGAAAGTTTGCCTGCTTCAATCTTTGAGAAATCCAAGATATCATCGATTAAAGTCAACAACGCGTTTGCACTTTGTGTCGTGGAGGTTACATACTCTTTTTGCTCTTTTGATAACGCCGTGTCTGAAAGGAGATCCAGCATTCCAATAACCCCATTCATAGGTGTTCTAATCTCATGCGACATGTTGGCTAAAAATTCTGATTTGGTTTTGTTTCCCGCCTCGGCAACTTTTCTAGCCGTTACCAGGTCTTTGGTCTGTCTTTTGATTTCAGATTTTAATAATTGAGCATATTTTTCATGCTGTGCATAATTTTCAGCATGAATATCCATATTCTTTTTTCCGAGCAGCCGTATTTTTCTATTCATCTGTTCTTTTCTTGTTTGAGCGATTTCTCTTTCTTCTCTTAAAGTTTGCTCAATGAAAAAGGAATCAATAACAATCGAAATCATTTGTTTGGCAAAATTAATACCCGAAGCATTTAATTTGGGGAAATCGATTAAAAGGGTTGAATCTAATGGCTTTATATTATATGCGAGTGAGGTTCCATCTTCCCCGCTTAGTTTAAAAATAAATGGGTCGGTTGTTGTTTTTATATTCTGTTTAAGTTTTTCTTTGAGTGTTATATCAAGTTTTAAAGAATGTTTTGATGTGGCCATGTTTTTATCATCATGAATGAGGCAAAATCGATAGTGTGGCAGTTTTGTTTCAATAAAGTGGGAAAATTTTTTTAAATCGTCTTTCTTTTTATCGAAATTTTCAAAAACGTTTTCTATTAAATTCATAGTTTAATCCTGATCCAGAGAAAAAATTTCTTTTGCCTTTTTTATTTCTTCAGGCAAATCAATGAGAATTGTTTTATAATCTTTAATTGAATCGTGCATATGGTTTAATAACGCTTCAGAAAGATGGATTTCCGTCTTTGGTAAAGGCATATAATTTAAGCGGTATGCAAGGTATTCTGATATTTGAAGTATCCCAGTAAGACTTTTAGGGTCAGCATCTAATTTCTTATGGTGGAATTCAATGGCCTCTTGCACTTCAAGGGGAAATTTCCAGTTGTGGGCAAGCAGAGCACCTACTTTTGTATGGTCTGTTCGAATGATTTTTCTTTCGTGAATATCGATTTGTTTTTTTCCCAGAGCAAAACAATCGCATGCTTTTATGAAAAGGTCCGGCACGATCTGGTTTTCTATAATCATACCGATATCATGGATTAAGCCGCATAAAAATGCATTTTCTCCTTTTTTCTCAAAAATTCTTTCGCTAATCATCTGAGAGCAGATACCTACGGCAGCAGAATGAACCCAAAGACCAGTTACTGAAAAATTGGGTCTATCTTTCGTGTTTTTTAGGATATTTTTAAGAATGTCCATTACAATCATATTTCTTAAATTATCCATGCCGACAAATGCAACAGCCTCTGCTATGCTGTCAACTTTTGTGACAAGTGAATAATATGGGCTGTTTACGTTTTTTAAAAGACTTAAAGTAAGGGTGGGATCCAGTCGGATAACTTCTTCAAAATCAATGAGGCTATTGGTATCATCAGAAATCATCTGGGTTAAGCGAATGGCTACATTGGGTAATGTTTTCATTGCTTCTAATTGTTTTAATATGGTGCTTGCATTTGGCATTATTTTTAGAATATTACAGTCGTTTTCATTATATTTGCAGGTTTTTTAAAGTGCGTCTTTTTTTAATTATATACGTATTTATCATCTATAGAGAATATATAAATCAAAGAGCAGTTTTATATATTCTGAAATTGATCGCCTTTTCATGAAACTTTGAAAAATGTTAGAAAATATTTATATTAATGAATAAGCGTATTGCCGAATTTCTAGCATAATTCTATATTAAAAGAAATAATAATGCAATAGGGAAAGCTTAGGGAAAGCTTAGATTAATTAAGTAATTTAGCTATTAATGGAAATGCTGTAAAGGTTCCTATAGTTGACCCAAGATTGGTAAAGACAACAACTAAAAGAATCCGTGTGACATTATTCCGCCAAAATCCTTTTATAGAACCGATATCATTAGGAATGGCTTCAAGATCTTTTACTTTAGGCTTTCTTAAAAAAGCTTCCACAAGGCCGGAGACCCAACCTGCAGCAATCATAGGGTTTAATGAAGTCAAAGGCGCAGCAAGAATGGATGATAAAATCGTCAATGGATGGGCCAGGGCAAGAATGGCACCAATCCCTGCAAAAGTACCATTTGCAGCCACCCATATCCAGATCATATCGGTTCCTGTATTTTTTCCTTCCATTAGAAAACCTGCGACAAACAAAGAGAGTATAGCCAAAGGAATCGCCCACTTTAAAGTTTTTCCGGCTTTACCAGAAGGGGGGATAGTATTCAGCTCATCAAGGTCTATTTTTTCATTGTTTGAAAGATATCTTTTAATCCCGGGTGCATGTGCAGCGCCTACAACAGCTACTATTTTTTTACCAGGTGCTGTTCTGATTTTTTCAGCCAGGAACTGATCTCTTTCATTGATAAGAGATTTTTCAATAATAGGGTGAGTCTTTTTTACATCAGCTAAAAGCGTTTGCAGTATATCTTCTTGTTTCATCTTTTCGATATCTTCTTCTTCGATCTCATCAGAAGCACCAAAAGAGAATATAAGGGAAAACATGAGTTTTAGTTTTTCCCACAAACCCATTCCTCTCCATACTCTTGAAAGTGTTGTCTGGATTTCACGATCTGATGGAATGATATCAGCATTGATTTCTTCTGCAGCTTTTATAGCGTTGATCATTTCCTGGCCAGGTTTAATGCCAAATTTATCTGCCATTTTTTTCTGGAAAGACGCCAAAAGAAGGTTGATGAACAACAACAATGCTTTTTTTTCTTTTATGATCTTTACGATATCCATGTTCCGCCACTTATCATTATCTTTGAGAGACGTAAGTCTTGTCTGACAAAGTTCAACACAGACGGTATCCGGGGTTTGTTCAAGAATGGTTTCTTCAACTAGTTTTGCGCTTTGCCTTGATACATGGGCTGTACCGATAAGAATAATTAGTTTTTCATTACAGGATATCTGGTCGATCATACTATCTTTTTTTTCATTATCAAGCTGGCCCACGTTATCCTTTTCGTCCTGAGAATTTTCCATGAACTTTATAAACCTTTATAAATCAATTTAAAGTGAATCGTATTATAACCATTATTACTTTCATGGCAATACAAAATAATCCAAATTCTTGACCTGAATAATTAGTTTTGGTATTCAAGTTTTTATGAAATCCATCGACGAACAGATATTACGAGCGACAAAAGAGATTGTTGTTAAATTTATTGAAATGGGAAGGTTATCGCCATCTAACATGCATGAATCATTTAAAGATACGTATGCCACAATCAATGAAACTGTCAAAAAAAATGTAAACAAAGCTGCGCCTTCAAATGAGAAACAAGACTGAAGATAGCTTTCCAAAAATAAAAGCTGGGATAAATCAGGGCCTTAAAAAAGGGGGGAAAGGATTTTTTTGGCTGTTAAAAATTATTCTTCCTATTTCCTTTGCCACAGCCTTGCTGGTTCACTTTGAGATTATTTATAAATTAGATTTTTTGTTAACTCCGATAATGACGTGGCTATGCCTCCCTGCCTCTGCTGCGCTTGTCCTGATTATTGGCCTTTTTACCGGGATATATGGAACTGTAGCAGCGCTTAGTGTTATGCCTTTTTCAATGGAGCATATGATCCTGATCGCAATCTTTACATTGATATCTCACAATTTAATTCAGGAAAGTATGGTGCAGGGAAATTCAGGAATCAATCCTGTTTTTGCAGCTTTTTTCAGATTGTTTATGGCATGTATTGTTACCTTTATTTGCGCAAAGATAATGGGTACAAGTCCAGAAATTTTGGGGAATCAAGCCATAGAAGCTTATTCAGGAGAATCAAAACCCTTTATGCTAATGTTGAAGACTTGGGGATGGGGAACCTTAAAACTGATTCTTAAGATTTTTTGTATTATCATGCCTTTAATGGTGATTCTTGAACTGGCAAAAACATTTAAAATTATAAATATTATAACCCAAATTACATCTCCTATTCTTTCATTCATGGGATTAAATCGATCAACCGGGATGTTGTGGTTGACAGCATCAATATTTGGATTGGCGTACGGTTCAGCCGTTATTGTCGAAGAAACTCAATCAAACGACTATAAGAATGAAGACTTAATCAAACTACATCTTTCCATTGGGATTAATCATGCGATGATTGAAGACCCTGTCCTGTTCTTGCCTTTGGGGCTGCCCCCATTTTGGTTATGGATTCCAAGACTTGTTGCTGCTATGATCGCGGCCTGGCTGTACTCAGCTTATATTTTTGCAAGGAGGTTTTATGCTAAGCGAGCTTGCCATAAAAAACTTTGCAATCATTGATGATATCCGGATTTCATTTAAGGATGGATTTTCAGTATTAACCGGTGAAACCGGCGCGGGTAAATCAATTATTATCCAGGCCGTAAATCTTTTACTCGGTTCCAGGGCATCGGCTGACCTGGTAAGAGCCGGTTGTGACACTGCTGAATTAGAAGCTTTTTTTGATATTAATGAAAATTCAACCACTGCATTGATTTTAAAAGAGCAGGGGTTGGATGGTTCTGACGGTTTGATTATCCGCCGGATTGTCTCTTCTGCTGGAAAAAGTCGTGTGTTTATCAATTCAAGGCAGTCCACTCTGGATTTATTAAAACAGGTGACACAAAACCTTGCGGGGATCTCAAGCCAGCATGCACACCAGGGACTTTTAAAAGAAGATAACCACTTAGGTATTCTGGATGAGTTTGCTGGAACAAATGATTTGAAAGATGAGGTTAACCATTTATACCAAACCATTATTCCTTTGAAGAGAAAAATTAAAGAACTTATCCAAAGTTGCGAACAAAAAAAGAAAGAACAGGATTTTTTAGAATTTCAAATTACTGAAATCAGCGAAGCTGACATTTTGCTCAATGAAGATAAAGATCTTGAAAAGAAACGTAAGTCTCTTGTAAATGCATCAAAGATATTTGAATCGGTTAATCGTTTTATCCATGACATTCATGACAGGGAAGGATCTTTTGTTGAAAGATTGTCTTTTTTTAGAAATGATATGGAAAAATTAAGTACTGCGGATGATCAGCTTGGAAAGATTGCGCAGCAGCTTTCAGGCACCATATTTGATTTACAGGATATTGCGGGGGAATTAAGAGATTATTCTTCTACCATAGACCTTGATCCTGCGTCGCTTGAAATGACGGATCAACGATTGGATTTGATTTCGAAACTGAAAAGAAAATACGGCCCAAGTCTTGATGCAGTCTTTACTGAATATGAATCCATGCAGCAAAAGATTTCTCAAACGATTGAGATTGAAAAGCAAATAAAAAATTATGAAAAAGATATACATGTTTTTTTAAAAGAAATTGATCAGAAAGCAACCGACTTATCAGAAAAAAGAAAATCAGCCAGCAATACATTATCTGAACTGGCTAAAAAAGAATTAAAAGCCCTTGAAATGGGGAAAGCAAAATTTGAGGTTTCCTTTTCCAGCCAGATGACAAAGGATTCAGAAGATATCTCAACAACAGGTGGGGAAAAAATAGGACCCAATGGGAAGGACAAAGTCAGCTTTCTTCTCAGTCCAAATCCAGGCGAGGCTTTAAAGCCCCTTGTAAAAATTGTTTCAGGTGGTGAACTTTCAAGAATTGTTCTGGCATTAAAAGCAGTTTTATCCAATACTCAGTCTCTGGAAACATTGATTTTTGATGAAGTGGATGCGGGTATTGGTGGTGCAACATCGGAAAAAGTCGGCTTAAAATTAAAACAATTATCCCAAAAGAATCAGGTCATCTGCATTACACATTTGGCCCAAATTGCAAAGTATGCTACCCATCAGTTCAGAATATCCAAAGAGGTTATTGATGAACGGACATGTACCGGGATCGTTCCATTGGCAGGGGAAGATCAAAGGATTGAAGAACTTGCCAGAATGATTGGTGGAACAAATATTTCTGAAACAACCCTAACTCATGCCAGGGAGCTTCTTGAACAGGCCTCATCTTGACAAATTGTCATATATTGTTAACTTAAGAAATTATTGAAAGGAGTTGTAATGCCAATATATGAATTTAAATGTTCAAAGTGTGAAGAGTTTTTTGAAGTCATTGTTATGGGTTCAGATGATGATGGATCTGTAAATTGTCCCAAATGTAAATCAAAAGAATTTGAAAGAGTCGTTTCCAAAACTAATTTTTCCATGGGAAGTTCTTCTGCCGGGCAACCCAAAGGTGTTCAAACCCAGGAAAGAGAATGCTCCAGCGGATCTTGTAAAACCTATACCGTTCCGGGTGAAACAAAATAATCTTATACGGTTATTATTAGAAATCTTTCTAAAAAAGAGTAGAAGATCCTTTTTGTTTTCTGTATCAAATTCGATGTAAAGCTGCCGTGTATGGCAAAGGAGATTCTGATGACTGAACACGCAAAACTTATTATTGATGGAAAAGAATTGACCCTTCCTGTAATTGAAGGTTCCCAGGGAGAGAAAGCTGTTGATATTAGAAGCCTTCGGCAGGAGACGGGATATATAACTTTTGATCCTGGATTTGGAAATACCGGAACCTGTAGAAGCTCGATCACCTATATGGATGGAGAAAAAGGAATCCTAAGATACCGAGGGATTCCCATTGAGCAGTTGGCTGAACATTCAACCTTTGCAGAAACCGCTTTTCTTTTGATTACAGGACAGCTCCCAACACAGGATGAACTGACCCGTACCAGTGTTTATTTGAATGACTTTTCTCCGTTGCATGAAAATATGAAAGCGTTTTATCAGAATTATCCACCCCAAGCACATCCCATGGGAATTCTTTCTGCCATGATTAATGCCATGCGAAGCTTTTATCCTGAGTTGATGGATTTAGAAGAAGAGATGAATAAAACCTATCTTCGGCTTATTTCTAAAATCAGGACAATGGCTGCAATGGCCTATAAAATTTCAACGGGGCAGAAAGTGGTCTACCCAAGACCGGATCTGTGCTATTGCGCCAATTTTTTAAATATGATGTTTGATAATGTTGTGGTTCCGTATCGAATAGATGATGATTTAGTAAAAGCCTTGAACGTCTTCTGGATTCTTCATGCAGATCATGAGCAAAATTGTTCTACCACGGCTGTAAGAGTGGTCGGAAGTGGAAAAGTAAATATTTATTCAACAATTTCAGCAGGGATTTCAGCGCTCTGGGGACCATTGCATGGGGGCGCCAATCAGGCTGTGATCAACATGCTTGGGAAAATTCACAAAGAGGGGCTAACTGTCAAAGAGTGTATTGCAAAAGCCAAAGACTCAAATGATCCTTTCCGGCTGATGGGGTTTGGGCACAGGGTTTATAAAACATATGACCCAAGAGCCAAGATCATGAAAAAAATGTGTGACGTGGTCCTTTCAAAAATGAGGATAAATGATCCATTGCTGAACATTGCACAGGAACTTGAGGAAGCAGCATTAAGTGATTCTTATTTTAAAGAAAAAAATCTATATCCAAATGTAGATTTTTATTCTGGTATTGTATTGAGAGCCATGGGAATTCCAACCAACATGTTTACAGTCATGTTTGCCATAGGAAGATTGCCCGGCTGGATTTCCCAATGGAAAGAAGATGTGGCTGATCCTGAGATGAAAATATCAAGACCGCGACAGATTTATTCCGGCAGTACAAAAAAGGATTATATACCGATTGAAGATCGGGGATAGGAAAAAGAATAATGGCCTGGGTGATTGCGCATAGAGGTGCCAGAAGCATCGCACCTGAAAACACTTTGCTGGCAGCTCAGATTGCTCATCAATCCGGTGCCGATCTGTGGGAAACAGATGTCAACCTCACCAAAGATGGTCAACTCATACTTTTTCATGATGAAAATCTTTTAAGATGTACAAATGTGAAGGCAGTATTCCCTTCAAGTTCATCATATTTTGTAAGGGATTTTAATCTGGAGGATATAAAGGCTTTGGATGCAGGATCTTATTTTGCAGATACGGATCCTTTTTTACAAATTTCAGAAGGTAATGTTACCAAAAAAGCTTTGTTATCCTTCAAAAATGAGACCATTCCCACTCTGGCGCAAGGGCTGCAATTTACAAAAAAAAAGAAGTGGAAAGTCAATCTTGAACTAAAATATTTTTTTCCGAAAACAAATGATACGCTTATTCCAGATAAGACACTTGATATCATCTATCAAACAAAGATCGATTTAAACCGGGTGATCATTTCATCATTTCATCATGAATGGCTTGATCGAATCATGAAAAAAGAACCTCATATTGAGGTTCAGGCACTTGTCGGAGATAATATTGAGGAACCTCTTGATTTCGGAGACTTTCAGTTCCCAACCTATAATGCCAATGCTGATTTAATCACCCCAGACCAGGTCAGGCAGCTTAAATCCAAAAGTAAAAAGATCAATTTGTTTACTGTCAATGATCAAAAAAAATTTTCAAAGTTTGACCGTCTTGGTGTTGACGGAATGTTTACAGATTTTCCCCAACTATTTGTTAAAAAAAATCTCTAAAGGCCTTAAGGGTATATTCAATATCATCTTTTGAAATATCCAGATGGGTAACCAATCTTAAATGATTGCTTTTATCGATGGTAATCCCCTTGGTTTTAAGAAATTCATGCAGCGGATTTATATCAGATTTAATGTCTGCAAATATGATATTGGTTTGAACTTCATCCGGTTGGATAGATATCCCATCAATTTCAGATAACCCCATGGCCAATGTTTTTGCATGTATATGATCTTTTTCAAGTCGTTCAATATTATTGGACAGAGCAAAGATTCCTGCAGCAGCCAGAATGCCTGCCTGCCGCATTCCCCCTCCTAGGACTTTGCGCCAGCGCCGAGCCTTTTTTATATGATTTTTAGATCCACAAAGGACAGAACCTACAGGTGCTCCAAGACCTTTAGACAGGCAACAGGAAATCGTATCAAAGAGGGTTGTAATCTTTTTGACATCCACCTTTAACTGAATAGCAGCATTAAAGACCCTTGCCCCATCAAGATGCAGCATTAATTGGTTGGTCTGGGTAAATTGTCTTGCGGATTTTAAATAATCCAGGGGTAAAACTTTTCCTGCATGGGTGTTTTCAAGGCATAAAAGTTTTGTATTTGCAAAATGAAAATCATCTGGTTTTATAAATTGAGAAACCTTTTTCAGGTTTAAGGTGCCATCGGGTTCAAAATTCAAAGGCTGAGGCTGAATACTGCCTAAAACAGCTGCACCTCCGCCCTCATACCGGTAGGTGTGGGCGTGTTGTCCTACAATATATTCATCCCCTCTTTGGCAGTGGATCAGCAGGGCCAAAAGGTTGCTTTGGGTACCACTGGTGCAGAAAATAGAATCTTGTGTCCCCAACATTTTTGCGGCAAGGGATTCAAGTTTATTCACTGTGGGGTCTTCGCCATATACATCATCGCCGATTTTTGCTTCCATCATGGATTTGAGCATGGCTTTTGACGGTTTTGTGACTGTATCACTTCTTAAATCGATTTGTTTCATGTGATTATAACTTTCTATAAATAGTTTAGAGTTTTTGTTGTCAGATTTTTATCATGATTTAATACATTTGTGAAACTATTGATAACTATGGATTTTATAAATTATCAGAATTTATTTAAAAATCAAAGTAAATACAAATAAATTAGAGTAAATAAGAGAAAAATTCATTTCGGGTTTTTAATTTTGGTGAATAAAAACCTGAAAATTTCTTATAATAATAAGCCGTTAAGTAAACATATTGAAATCTATACTAATTCTTATGTTTCACAAATTAAATGTTATAAAATCAAATATTTATAAGTAGAAACATTAAAAAATTTTTCAGAAATTGAAACCATAATTATCGATGTTGACTTGATGTGGCGAATAAAATAAACAAAACGCTATTGCTGATATAATTATGTTGCTAATTAGCCCGGATATTTCACGAAGCGTTTTTTCTTTAAAAAAGACAAATAACCAGTTGAAACTTTTGCTTTTTTAAAACAAAGCGAGCAAAATGTCACCCGCCGGGTTAGACAACTTAACGGAAAATACTGGACTTTATGACAGAAATGAACCCCATTCTTGTTATCGATGACGAACAGCCTATTTTGAATATACTTTCAAGAAGTTTGGCCAGAAAAGGATATATCGTTGATGCTGTCGAAAGTGGGGAAAAAGGAATAGAAAAAATTGATATGAACCAGTATAGTTTGATTTTTACTGATTTATTAATGCCAGGACTTTCCGGGGCAGAAGTTCTTCAGCATTTACGAGAAATTCGTGATAATAAAACTCCCATTATCGGAATGTCTGGAACCCCCTGGTTACTTAAAGAAAGTGATTTTGATGCTGTTTTAGAGAAACCCTTTTCTATAAAAGATCTTTTAAAAGTAGCCCATAAATTTATTGCATAGAATCCATTCAAAATCCATCCCCATCCGTTAGATAAATTAATTACCAGCAAAGCCCCTTTATTCGATCATCTAAATTGTTGATTAACCCATTAAAAACTGTCATTAATGGAGCAAAAAACTACGAACTTTATGGAGATTTAATTCATGACGATTGAACCTGGAAAAACCATTGTTGGATTTATTGGATTGGGTGTGATGGGGAAAAGCATGGCCGGGCATATTTTAAAAGCTGGATATGAATTGCATGTATATACTCGGACAAAAAATGCAGCGAAGAATATTGTTTCTAAAGGGGCTGTCTGGGAAGATACGGTAAAGGATCTGAGCAAAAAATGTAATGCAATAATTACCATTGTCGGGTTTCCCTCAGACGTTGAAGAGGTTTATCTGAATGAAAATGGTATTCTAAATCATGCAAAGAAAGGGTCCATAGTTATCGATATGACCACATCCAGTCCGAATCTTGCCATCAAGATATATGAGCGTGCAAATAAAAAAAGTATTGATTGTCTTGATGCACCTGTATCCGGTGGAGACTTAGGTGCTCAAAATGCAAGTCTTTCTATTATGGTGGGTGGGGATAAAAAAGCTTTTGATAATGTTTTCCCTCTTTTTGAGGTGATGGGAAACAATATTGTGCTTCAGGGGACAGCTGGCGCAGGCCAGCATACTAAAATGGCGAATCAGATTGCTATCGCAGCAGGCGTAGTCGCAGTATGTGAGTCCATCGCCTACGCAAAAAAAGCAGGCCTTGACCCTCAAACTGTTCTCAAAAGCATTGGCTTTGGGGCTGCAGAATCATGGACCTTGAACAACTTAGGGCCTCGAATAATTGCAGGGAATGTTGAACCCGGATTTTATATTAAACATTTTATAAAGGATATGAGCATTGCTGCTGAATCTTCAGATCGTTTGGCGTTAGAAACCCCAGGACTTGATCTCACACTATCCTTGTACAAGAAGATGGTGAAGATGGGATATGAAAATAAAGGAACCCAGGCATTGTTTAAGCTGTTTGAATAAAAGTATATGGAGGTTTTAGTAGAATACGGTTATTTGGGGCTGCTTTTGGCCTCATTTCTTGCTGCAACAATTCTTCCTTTCAGCTCTGAAGTGATTTTGGGCTATCTGCTGACGCATGATTTCAGTCCATATATGACGGTGTTCACAGCAACCACCGGTAATGTGTTAGGGGCTGTCGTAAACTATGGGTTAGGGATTTTGGGCAGCCAGATACTTCTTCGTAAGGTTTTAAGAATATCGGATCAGGATGTTGAGACAGCTGAAAATCGGTTTAAAAAATATGGAGTTTTCAGCCTTTTGTTTGCATGGGTCCCCATCATTGGCGATCCGTTGACTGTTGTAGCAGGGATGCTAAAAATTAATTTTACTATTTTTCTAATTCTTGTAGGTACAGGCAAGTTTTTAAGATATGTTTTTGTATCTTGGGCTGTGCTTGCGATGTAAAATAAATGTGCCCCTTAAAAAATGATATGCTTGATATATCTTTTTAAGGGGCATAGGAAAATGTAAAATTATTCTTGCCTTGAACGGGGAAGAATAAGATTTAAAACCACTCCTAAAATACCGGCAAGACCGATACCTTGTAATTGGAACTGTCCGGCAGAAAAACTCATTCCACCGATCCCGAAAATCAAAATAAGTGCAACAATTGAAAGGTTTCTTGCTTCTAAAAGATCATCTCCGGATTTTACCAGCGTATTCAAGCCAACAACCATGATAGCACCGAAAAGAAGCAGCATGATACCGCCCATAACAGGGACTGGTACAGTTTGAAGGATGGCCCCCAGTTTGCCAACAAATGCCAGAAGCATAGCTGCAATAGCTGCCCAGGTCATTATTGCCGGGTTGAATACTTTGGTTAAGGCAACGGCACCGGTGACTTCTGAGTAAGTGGTATTTGGCGGCCCACCTAAAAAGGATGCCATAGATGTGGCCACGCCATCACCCAGCATGGTGTTTTCAATCCCCGGATCTTTTAAATAATCTTTTCCTGTAACCCCACCGATGGCAACCACATCACCAAAATGTTCAATGGCTGGTGCAATGGCAATGGGAACAATATAAAATATAGCCTGAAGATTCCATTCCGGCATAGTAAAATCGGGGACAGCAAACCAGGCGGCTTTAGAAATACCTGAAAAGTCAACAAATCCGAAAACTAAACACACGATATACCCCACAATAATACCACAAATGATGGGGATCAATCTAAATATACCTTTTCCAAGGATAGAAACAAGAATTGTAGTGGCAAGGGCAAGCAATCCTGCGGTCATGGCCTGGGCCTGAGGAAAAAGAACAATAGCACCATCACCGGTTTTTCCCATGGTCATATGAACGGCAACCGGTGCAAGAATAAGACCGATGACCATAATAACAGGGCCGGTTACAACAGGTGGGAGTACCTTTTTTATAATATCCCCGCCCTGTACACGAACCAGTAGGCTTAGCAGTATATAAACCACACCGGCAGCAGCAAGCCCACACATCGTTCCAGGGATTCCCCAGGTTTTCACTCCATAAATAATGGGTGCGATAAAGGCAAATGAAGATGCTAAAAATACAGGAACTTTTCCTTTGGTAATGATTTGGAAAATCAGTGTTCCAAGGCCGGCTGTGAAGAGTGCAACATTAGGATTAAGACCGGTTAAAAGTGGTACCAGGACCAGGGCACCAAATGCAACAAATAGCATCTGTGCCCCTAAAAAACAGTCTTTAACTTGAAAATTGTAATCAGTTGGAGCTTGGTTGGATTGTGACATGTTTGTTTCTACCTTTTTTATTTAATTATTAAGTTTTTTATTTTGTTCCAAAAATTTTATCGCCTGCATCCCCCAGGCCGGGCAATATATAACCGACTTCGTTGAGGCACTCATCAACACTGGCTACATAAATATCCACATCAGGATGTTTTTTCTCTACGTTTGCGATTCCTTCGGGTGCCGCCACCAGAAAAAGACCTTTTATGGTTTTGCATCCCGCTTCTTTTAACAGGTCGATTGTGGCAATAAGGGTTCCGCCTGTTGCCAGCATAGGATCAAGTATTAAGGCAATTCTTTCTTTCATTGCACTTGCAGTCTTGACATAATACTGTACGGGTTTTAAGGTTTCTTCATTTCTGTAAAAGCCGACCACGCTTACTTTGGCTGATGGTATAAGATCAAACACACCATCCATCATTCCAAGCCCGGCGCGTAAAATGGGCACGACCGTAATTTTTTTACCTTTGATTTTTTCAACTTCAACCTTTCCAGCCCACCCTTCGATTACTTTTTTTTCAGTGATCAGGTTTTTTGTTGCCTCATAGGTTAAAAGTCTGGCAACTTCAGCAGAAAGATCCCTGAAGTCTTTTGTACTGATGTCTTTTTGGCGCATTAATCCTAATTTATGTTTTATGAGAGGATGATCCTCTACAAATACAGTCATAGCGTCTCCTTTATATCAAATATTATCTAGGAAAAGTGTTACTAAGAAGCTATTAAAATCATCCATTTTCGTCAAGTAAATAAGTCTTTATCGAACTTGTATATTGAATTATTTTTTAATTTATGCACAATAGGTGGGATGATTCAGACACCTTACATAGTCGTTGCTGTAACGCTTCCAATAATGAAATCATATACTTATGAACTTCCGGAGCATATGAAGGGGGTTTGTTCTCTTGGAATGAGAGTTCTGGTTCCGTTTGGGAAAAGGCGTGTGACCGGATATATCATTTCCGGTCAGATGACGTGTGAGGGATTTAGGGCAAAAAAAGTGTTGGACATATTAGATGATCACCCCTTGTTTCCTGAGTCTGAGATAAAATTTTTTAAGTGGATTTCAGATTATTATATTCATCCTTTGGGCGGTGTCATTAAATCTGCGCTTCCCTCTGGTTTTGATCGCCATGATGTGTCTTGTGTTTTTGTAACAAAGACAGGACAGGCGGCGATGAACCAAGGAACGCTTAACCCCGGAGAAAAACAAGTGGTTGAGCTTGTTTTGCAAAGGGAATCGTGCACCCTAAAGCAACTCATAAAAAATAGTCAAAATAAGACAATTAATGCGTTGATTCGAAAGATGGAAAAAAAGGATTTGATAACGGTGTCAGCTGTATTAAAGAAAGATGGAGCCAAAATAAAGAAAGAAAAATTTATTCTCCTTGCTGAAAACCCGAAAAAATCGATTCGCATGTCAAAAAAACGAGAGATGATTCTTTCTATTATAAAAAAGAAAAAAGAAATTTCTCTCACAGGATTGCGGCAGCATATCCCTACGGCTCCAACATTAATAAAGCCCCTGGCAGAAGCCGGATACCTCAAGATTATACACCGTCAGGTTTTCAGGGATCCTTTAGGCGATCCTGTAGACCCGGATACCCCCCCCAGATTAACAGATGAACAAAAAATTGTGGTCAGGCAAGTACAAGCCAAACCTAATCAAAGGTTTTGCCCCTACCTTTTGAGCGGTATAACCGGATCAGGTAAAACCGAAGTGTATATGCGGCTGGTTTGGGATGTTATTGAAAATGGAAAGACTGCCATCGTGTTGGTGCCGGAAATTTCGCTGATTTCACAAACAGAAAGACGATTTCGGGCAAGGTTTGGTGATAAGATTGCTGTCATTCATTCTGCTTTGACCCAGGGAGAACTCCTGGATCAATGGCGTAAAATTGCTTTAAAAAAAGTCAGCATTGTCATTGGGGCCAGATCGGCCATTTTTGCGCCGTTTAAAGATATTGGGATCATTGTTGTGGATGAAGAACATGATACATCTTATAAACAGGAAACAGGCCTTCGATACAATGCAAGAGACCTGGCGGTTGTTCGCGCAAAACTTAATAATTGCCCGGTAATTTTAGGGTCTGCCACACCCTCTGTGCAATCTTATCAAAATGTTGTTCTAAAGCGGTTTGAAGAATTAAAACTTGAAAAGCGTATCAATCAACATCCTTTACCCGAGATAAGTCTTGTAAATCTGAAGAAATATAAAGATGTCTATGGATATGACAGGATTATAACCCCTGAGCTTTCAAAAGAAATTAGAAAATGTCTTGATAAGGGGAATCAGGCATTAATTTTTTTAAATAGACGAGGGTTTGCAACGTCCCCCATATGCCAGGATTGTGGAAAAGCATTGTCCTGCAATTATTGCGATATAACCATGACCCTTCATAAAGGACTGAATGTCTATCAATGTCACCTTTGTGGATCAACACGGCCACTAAATACTAAATGTCCATCATGCAACTCTTCAAAAATCAAGCCATTGGGGTTTGGTACTGAAAAAGTAGAATTGATGCTAAAAAGTATGTTTCCTGATGCACGACTTGTCAGGATGGATCAGGATTCGACCACCCGGAAAGGGGCCACAATAAAAATACTGAAAACCATTAGGAACCGAAACGTAGATATTATTGTGGGAACCCAGATGCTTGCCAAAGGACATGATTTTCCCTCGATTACACTGGTGGGTATAATTTGCGCAGATCTGTCTTTGAGCCTTCCGGATTTCAGAGCAGGGGAACGAACTTTTCAGCTTCTTGCCCAGGTGGCGGGCCGTGCCGGAAGAGGTGAGTCCAAAGGGAAAGTCATTATGCAGACCTATAATCCTGACCATTTTATAATTGAAGCTGCAAAAAAACAGGACTTTTTTGAGTTTTTTCAAAATGAAGCGCCATTTAGAAAAGCATTGATGTATCCACCTTTCTCACGATTGATTCAAATAAAAATATCCGGTAATAAATTGGATAAGGTAAAAAAATATGCGATAGATGTTGCCAATATACTGAACAAGCTGCTTGAAAATAAAGAATACCAAAAGTATATCGTGCAGATATTAGGACCCATTGAGGCCCCTATTCAAAAAATATCTTCACGATTTAGATGGCAGATTCTGATAAAAAGCCCTTCTTCAACTCTGATAAACCGATTGGTGAAATTTATGATGGATGATCCTCAAGTGGCGACAGCGTCCGGAATTCGACTGATTGTGGATGTGGATCCATATTTTTTAATGTAGCACGGGCCGGAAAAGACAGCCTTTTTCCGACCCGCACAAAGGTAAACCACACACCCACACCCAACCCCAACTTATACGTAGAGTTTGTTAAAAAACAGATAAGGTCCTAAATTGTCATAATGTTCATCTGAAGTAAATTCAGCACTCAGGTATTTACCCTTTTTGGCTTTAACCACCACTTCTTTTTTTACAATTGACTGCTTGGCATCGTCCAGAACAAATTCAAGGAATAGTTCGAGTCCTGGTAAAATATTTTGTTCAATATTGGTCTTAATCATAAGGCCTTTGCTGTTTAACTTTTTAATGATCATTTTTCCACTGCATTTAAGGCTGCCATTTGCGATGAATGTGCCAAGCAATTGAGTCCTTTGTATTGATTCGATCATTTTTTCAAGAATCACTATATAGACATGCCCACACTGGCATTTACACTTCACTTTAGTGCATTGTCTTTTTAATTTGTATTCTGAAAGCTGCATAGTTTTCTCCCGATGGCATTCGGGGCAAGCAAACCGTGCTGTATCAAAACTGTCGATTTTTATTCTTTGTTCCATTTTTTACTCCTCATTTTAATTAAATCACGACTATTAGAAGTTGCCCTTGAATATTCACTAATTCATTTTTTGTGCCAAGATGAAAATAAAATTCTTGATATCATTGAATTTATTATATATATTAAATTTCAACCCGCCTTTTAGATTAAATATAATTAAGCTTGTGTTTTTATTTGACATGCGGTATCTTTATTTCATTAAAGTCGTTATATTTAACTACTTAACAAAGGTGCTATCATGAATAAGTCAAATCTTGATCTCTTTAAAGAGCTAAATCCTGGAGCCTTACAAAGAAAATTTCTTAACGCTTTGCTAAAAATCCAGAACGTTCAAAGGGGATCCATTTGGATAAAGGAAGACAATAAATATTTATGTGTTGAAGCAGCCGGTGAAGAAAGTGATAATATTAAAGGTGTTTCTCTGGATATCCAGCAATCCAGTATCGTGGGATGGGTAATCGAAAATAAAAAAATGACCATAGCGGAAACAAAAAGTGATCGGCGTCATTATAAGGAAGTAGAAGATAAGTTTGCCGTTAAAAGTAGCCTGATCCTTTGTTTCCCCCTTTTCTTTAGAGATAAAAAGGTGTATGGGGCGCTTCAGATTATTGATACAACTCCTGGGAAAAGCAGCTTAAATCTGGATAGTACATATTTAGAGCAGCTTCAAAATTTGGTCGATATTTGTTCTATTGCTTTGAGTAATGCTATTTTGTATGCCAATGAAAAGAAAAAAACTCAGAATCTTAGATTTGCCTTAAGAGGATCAAGCAATAAAAATCTTATTATTGGCCAAAGTCACAGTTTTCAAAAATGTTTAGACCTTGTAAAAAGCTATTCCGATACTGAATTCCATGTGCTTATAACAGGCGAAAGTGGTACCGGAAAAGAATTGATTGCTGAAAGGATCCATAAATCAAGCCCGCGAAAAAATAAACCCTTCCTGGTTCAAAATTGCAGCGCTATTCCTGAAACTCTTTTGGAAAGCGAATTGTTCGGGTATAAAAAAGGCGCATTTACAGGTGCGAGTCGTGATAAAATAGGGCTTTTTGAGGCTGCTGATGGGGGAACGGTCTTCCTGGATGAAATTGGGGACATGCCCATGAGTATCCAGGCAAGTCTGCTAAGGGTACTACAGAAAAATGAAATTAAACCATTAGGTGAAACTAGGGTGAGGATTATTGATGTAAGGATTGTTGCAGCCACCAATAAGGATATCAAACAGATGATTGCAGAAAATAGTTTCAGGCAGGATTTGTTTTATAGATTATCTGTGTTGCCTGTTCATTTGCCGACATTAAAAGAAAGAAGAGAAGATATCCCCTTGTTGGTTAAGCATTTTCTTGAAAAAGAATCTATTAAGGCAGGGGGTATTGAAAAAAAGGTCTCAGCAGAGGCGATGCAGTCGTTGGTAGCCTATTCCTGGCCGGGGAATATCAGAGAGCTTGAAAATCTTATCCGCTATCTTTTGGTAACAGCTGATGATGAATATATTGAGCTTTTAAATGTTCCCCTTCATGTACGTAACCAGGATGCAAGCATAGATCCATACGGGAATTCAGGAACATCTTCTAAGGAAGGTGTTAATGATTTTATGATTAACCTTTGCAGTATGAGCTGGCCTCAATTGGAAAAAGAGTATGCCATCGCGCTTTTGAAAAAGAATAATTGGAATATTACCTGGGCTGCCAAGGCCTCGGGAATTAACCGGTCCACATTTGCATCCAGGATGAGAAAACTCGATATCAAAAGGGATCGTCAAGATTTTGAATAAAAAAACTGATTAGAGCCTGTTTTTTTATAGTATAGGTGAAATCATTTTACCGAATAATGCGTAATCTAAACCAAATTTTCAAAATATCATAAATCGAAACCAGTAGTACCCCAAAATTCATTTTTGAGTTTCCTGATTTTCGTTCTGTAAAATGGATGGGTATTTCTTTTACCTTAAAACCGAGATGTTCTGTTATGCATGCCATTTCGATTTGAAGCGCATAGCTTTTAGGTGCTGTGGTTAAATGAGGGGTGATTGCTGATAGTGTTTTGCTTTTCCACAACCGATAGCCGCTGGTACAATCCTTTGTATTAATTTTAATAAAAAAATTTTCTTTTTATTGGATCGTGGGCGTAATCTTAAGTTTCATGAGAATATATGTGCCTGAATACCGGGTTTTAAAATATTTAAAGGGAGTATAATTTTTCTTTAAAAATTGTTTAAAGACGGTTAAGCGCCCAACCCCTTTTGCCGGGTTAATTAATATCCAGTTCACTTTATTTTTTTTCGATGTGTTGGCAGCCAGAAGTTTTGAAATTAATGACTCTAAGTTCGGAAGAGCAGCTTTAAACCGCATGGTATTTGTGTCTACAAAATTATCAAAGATCATTAGGTGGGAAAAAAGCGCAATAAGCGGTGTTGACGTTGAGTCTCCAAAAAGTCGGTCTCCCTTGTTTGCATAGGTCTTAAGAACATCAACAATTTGTTCAGCCTCAGAAAATACCCTGGTCTCATGCCACAAATAATATTGAATCCCAGCATATCGTTTTCCGACTTTCCTATCTGAATTCCATAAAAGTCGGACTGGTATCTGAAGACTTGTAGGCAGGGGGGATATTGGAAAGCTATATTGTTTTATCTGGCCTTTTTGTTTTTGATAGTAAGGTAACAATTGTTCAAAAAATGGATAAACAAACCCCCCTGCAATGATGAGCATAGAGAAAAAAAGGGTCTGATATAGAGCGGATCTCTTTTTTAAGCATATTTTAAGATTCTCAAAAAAGGTTGAAATAAAAAGTCCGGCACACACGATAGAAAACGGAAATACAAGCAGAAAATAATAATGGTACACCCGTTTAAGTGACATTAGGAAAAGGATGTATACGATCCAGGCAATAAGGCACCATAAACCCGTGGAAATAAATGAGTTGCCCGATAATTTAAAAAGATTTAGAAAATCAATTCGATTTTCTGGTTTGATTTTTTTTATCTGTATTACCAGGACAGGCAGTAAATACAATGGTGCGGACAATACAAAAAAATTATGGAAAAGCAGATGGTCAATCTGGTCTAAAAAGCTTCCACCCTGGAGTGTTGACTTTAGGAAATGAAAGAGAAAAACACCATCAATAAAGCCCTTGCCTCCCCATAGTAAAAAAGGAAGATTGATTGCTATCACTGCCAAAAAAGCAGTAACAATACAATAAAATCCATGCAATGGTTTTTTAACAAACACGCTTCCCAAAATGATCATTGCACCAGGTAGGGTATAAATTCCAGTTGAGATACTTATTCCTAAAACAATACCACAGGCTTTGTGTTTCTGAACTACCGCTAAAAGAAAGGCCAGAGTCATCCAACACAAGGACAGATTAATACCTGTCCAGTGACTTGATGCCCTTAAAAGATCATAGCTGAACAAAAATAAGAGAATAGAGGCAACAGCGGCCCCCCTCCTGTTTACAACCCGAAGAACGATAAGGTATAAAAAAATACCAGTTGCAGCTGCTGCTGTTGACGGTATCATTTTCATGGCATTCAGGTTAAATTCAGAGGTGATCATCATCATTATCCAACCTGGGATAAGATGAAACACAGGATGTGCGAAAAAGAAATCCCTGTATGGGATATGTCCGTTTGCCATTAACCAAGCATCATAAAAATATATATTTGAATCAGAAACATATGGATTAAGGCTGTAGCTTTTAAAAAGAGAAAATATACAAACAATTGTACTAAGAATTAGCACATCAACTACATATTTTTGTTTGGCAGGATTCATTTTTCATCAGAGCTTTGGCAGGTGCATACCGAACAGCAAACGCCTGTCAAAGCCCCAAAAAATGTTATTCCGGCGGGCAGCCTTCGTCAGTCATGCCGTCACAGTCATTGTCAAGACCATCACATAGCGTCTCATTTACCTGGTAGTTATCAGAATAATTCGAATAAATGTCTTCATCGCACACCTGAATTTCTCCATTACTGCACGTAATACTGGCTCCATTACAAACACCGGTCTGATAGGCACAAGGTTGAGGTTGTATCCCCTCATCTGTAGCCCCGTCACAATCATTGTCAAGACCATCACACTCTTCTGTGGCCCCTGGATTAATGGATGGACTACCATCATCGCAATCGTCCGAATTACTTGAAAAATTAGATTGTGAATCGCACAAAGTGTCAGCCACACCACCTGTAGCGGTGTTAGCGTCCGGAATAATATCTCTACCACCATAGCTATCCCCATCATAGTCAGCATA
>JAAEKY010000608.1 GCA_024227235.1 Desulfobacteraceae bacterium
AAAAGAGGGAAGAATAAAGATATGGGATTTGCGCATCATTTTTCCAAGTTCTTCATGGCTAAGAGGCCCATGGTACACGCCTTTATCACCAAGTTTTGCTGCAAGATCAAGACATAATTGTTTCTCATCTGTACTACTGTCACCTGCTATATGTAGCCTAAATGGAGAATCTTTTATCTTTAAAAGAGTATTGAGCAGCCATGGAACACCTTTAGCATTTGATAATTTCCCTGCATATAAAATTTCTACTCGGTCTTTAATTGTTTTTTTCCCAGAGAAGAATACTTCGCTGTTGAACCCACCAGGAATTATGTCAATTCTGTCAGGATTAACTGAGTGTATTTTAACAATCTGGGATTTTTGAAAATTACTTAATGCCATAATCCGATTAATTTTTTTAAAGGATTTAGTTACTCTTTTTCCAATATGGGGGCAAAGATAAAACTGTCTGAGACAGGTTCCGTGGCATGTGGTGACAACAGGTATATTTGGCGCTGCTTTTACGGCCATTGATGTTGCAATCCATAAGTGATGAGTATGAATAATATCAGGATTGAATAAATCTATAGCCTGAAGGATTTTCTTTTCAAAAATATTCTCATAGTCATCTATTTCAGTATTTGAAAGAGTAGAAAAAATAGTGCTTTTATATGGCATGGCATCAGACATTCCAGGGATGGCACATGCAATATCTTTCCCATCAAATCGAATAGGAATGCAATTTTCTTTAGCAATTATGGATTTATCCAGATTAAAATTAGACTGCATTCCAGCAATGAGAAAATTTTCATGACCATTTAATTTTGCGTTTTTTAAAATTTCCTGGATGAATTTGCCG
>JAAEKY010000609.1 GCA_024227235.1 Desulfobacteraceae bacterium
CATCTCGAAGGATGCTCATGCTCTGAGGTCAAAACCATGCGAACTGCTCGCTCGCGGACTTCTGGGGAATACGTTACTCTTTTGTTCATTGGCTAATTCTCTCAAGATAATTAGCCTCCGACAAACCCGGATTGATTCATTCTGTTTTATTGCTGCCGTCCCATAACTGGCGGTGTGACTGTCCAGCTACTTTTAATGTAACCTCTCTTGATTAAACCTGTCTAAAATTTCATTTTAAAGTCATTTTTATTCCCGTTTTGATTATTTGGCAATTAAAGTGGTCGTTTATTGTCATTTTTTTGTTGACGGCAATTTTGGTTTCTGTATTATGTCACTACGCTATGCGATTTGTGGTTAATTTGAGCTATTGGGAGATTAAGTGATGATCGATTCTGTGTTGTTCAATAAAGAAAGAGAACTGTTTGTTGAAAACCTTACCCAAGGTGTATTAGCAATGATGGGGTTGAATGTTATGTCTTTCGATGCCAAGGGGTTTTATCAGATGACAGATATAGCGTTAGAAATAGCAAATTATGGAACTATGGATGAGTTCCTTGCAGCGGATGAAGCTGACTTTATAGCTTTTATAGAAACTATGGAAATCATGGTGCCTGCTGTAGGCCGCAATATGAATATTGAGGAGGAGTACCCAAACCTCATGTCTGCTGTTAATTGCCTTGGGTTATATCTTTCTTTGTTTATAGTTGAGGATCAGTATTTTTCTGAATACTGCGAAATTACAAGTGAAGCGATTGCCGCTTCCTTAGGAGTAAAGCTTAGTACGCTTAAAAATATGGTTTCGTTAAAGAAACTTGCAGGAATGGATAATGATGAACTTCGATCTTTTTTGGAGTCTCAAGAGAAATTCAAACCATTCAAACCTTATAACAGCCTGATGTTGGATGCTCCAGTTGACTTGTCTGGAATTAATAATTGCAATTCATTGATATATGCAATCGAAAAAAGAGCAGAAAAATACTCTATTACTGATGAACTAAATGCCATTTACGAGGATGCAAAACTCAATGATGATGCTGATAGTTACATGAAGTTCATGTCTATATTCAAACCAAGAATGGTTATTTCTAATCGGGTGAGAAATTTTATATCTAAGCTTCACATAAAAACAGACTCACTGAAAAAGGCGATTAGTCAGGTTTCAGAAGATCTGCAATCTGGAATGGAATTCTTGTCAATTGAGTTGAATAACCTGACAGAGAACTCGGACAGTGCATCGTCTTCAGACGATAGATTGAAAGAAGCCGCTTATATATTTGCTAGACCCGATGTTGCATATACGCCTGATCATTTAGGTGACTATCTAAAGGTGGAATTTGGTTTCTCTAACCATCCTGATGATAGAGGTAAAAACCAAAAAATGTTCGCAGTGCAGAAAGGCAAAATATCTTTAGCTATAGAAAGGACAAAAACACCAAGCGTATGGATGGTTAAGGCTCTTGCCCAGGAGCTTGATCCTATGGAATTCGAAATAACATGGTATGACAAATCTGAAGATGGAAAAGGGCGTCACAGTGCATTACATAGCTACAGCGAGTTCCATACGGCAGAGATTGCGAAAGTGAAAGTTAAATCGTTCGAACAAGCAAAATTATTAGTTAGCCAGTTGTCTTAAATGTTGATTTGGGGGACAGAAGATATGCATGAATCCATAGCAAAAGCGAAAATCAAAGGGACTCTTAGATCAGCTAATGCAGTTTTAGATGAATACTGCGTATTCCGTTTTACTTGAACAGCCATTCCGGTTTTATTTGAACACCTCAGATCAACGCATCGTTGGCTAGTTGATTTTTACCTTAAGTGTTCAAGTGGCGTCAACGGTCGCCAGTGTTTTTCTCATTGATTCTC
>JAAEKY010000610.1 GCA_024227235.1 Desulfobacteraceae bacterium
CGGGAATTTACATTTATTTTGCAACAGCTTCTAAATTACGCAAAAAGCAAGAGCTAACAAGAATAGGTGAGATACAGTATCCGGATGAAGAGATGAAACCTACCGTTTTAATGAATGAGCTGAAAGCAGCATTAATAATTTTCTTTTGTACTCTCAACGAAAAGCAGCGTAGATTATATGCGGGCTATGAATCTTTGAAAATTGGCCATGGTGGAGATAAAAGGATTGCACAACTACTTGATTTAGATCAAAAGACAGTTGCCAGAGGACGTCAAGAACTTTTATCTGGAAAAGTTGATGTCGATCGTATTCGAAAATCAGGTGGTGGTCGAAAACAAATCAAAAAAAAATCCCAAATGTGATAAAAAAAATTGAAAAGTTAATGAAATATGAAACAGCCGGCGATCCAATGAGTGATTTAAAATGGACGAGAAAGACTACTGAGAAAATCGCAGATGCACTTGATACTATCGACATAAAAGTAAGCAAAACCACAATAGGCAAGATTTTAAAAAACTTAGGCTTTTCACTAAAAACTAACATTAAAAGGATTTCAAATGGTGGTAAAGTACTGAACAAAAAAGAAAAGGAAAAGCGTAACAAACAGTTTGAGAATATTAATGAAATACGTCATCAATTCAATAAAATGAAAAACCCTGCAATTAGCGTAGATACTAAAAAGAAAGAACCGGTAGGTAATTTTAAAAATCCAGGGACCAGATATCGGCGTGATGCTGACTTAACAAATGATCATGATTTTTTGACCTACGCAATAGGCAAAGCTGCTTTGTACGGAATTTTTGATGAGAAACATAACAATGCATTTGTGTCAATAGGAATGTTTCTTAAGGAAGGTAAAAGTTTTACATCAAGCGATACACCCGAATTCGCA
>JAAEKY010000611.1 GCA_024227235.1 Desulfobacteraceae bacterium
AAAGGGTCGCAACGGTATTGCTGTTAACAGTCATCTCCTCTGCAGCGGTTAGGGACATGGTTGAGACCGTCATTAAAAAAACAACAGCAATGAAAAAACAGGATTTATAAAGTAACCGTTTCATTGTAGGGCCCTCCTTTGAAAAATGTGGCTATTCCTTAATCTAAGAAACTTTTATTTGGCAATGAATTTTATTCAGGCCGATGTTCCGCATAAATAGTACCATGATCTCCTATGATTAACAAATTGATTTTTTATTATAATTTATTTCAGTAATTCAGAAATGATTTTTCTATTTTAGGACGTCCAAAGGTAATGATTCAGCACAAAAAAAATGTATTTGATATCAATTTTTGCTTGATAGGGGGGGGTAACCAGCCCTTTCTTTTTCATATAGTGTAGAAATTTAGCTATATACTCTAATTTTCGAAAAATAGTCGTCGAAAAATCAACATATTGGAATTAATTTTGCTTAAGCAGCATTCTTTAGCGGGTGCCTTTTAGGCTCCTCTAATAACACTAATTGCTTTTTTCCCTTTCGATTATTAAAAATGTTTTTTTCCTCTACCGCTAACCACTTTTGCAAAAAACCATCTTCTCGGCCTACTCTTTCAAGGACTGCTTTAAGATTCTCATATTGAGCTTGACGGACTATTGAAGGGATCGTTAATGGTCCCTGTGTCAGTTTTCCAGCAGTGCTTCGCTTATAATTCTCAAAGTGGAGGAGGAAGTCAATCCAGGACACCAGGCATAACGCTGTTGCTACACCTTGTTCACTCCTGAGAGTGGCTCCCTCCATATCCGTTAGTTGCTTAGCATTCCTAAAAAACTCCT
>JAAEKY010000612.1 GCA_024227235.1 Desulfobacteraceae bacterium
AATATTTGGAAGCAACGCAGCAGATGGGTGAGTTTTCGTTCAAACGCTAATGATGGAGAAATACTTATGATTAGAAGAATACTGAATTCAAGACTTCCTTTAATGGTTTATAACCCGGTAAAGGTGTTTGATATAAAGTATTTTAAAGAAATTTTCAATGCGGGCGCTCTTCCAGTCTTTGATACGGAATTTTTAACCCATGAACAGATCCTTCAAAGTGCTAAACGGCTTTCCAACGAAGACTTAATTTTTGGTATTAGACTTTCGTTTTATGATATTGGTCTGATTGAAAAAATCAAGCAGCAGCAAATGATGAATCTTGATCTAATCATATCTCCTTTTTCAAAAGAGGATACACCTGTTGATTTCTCAAATTTTGCAGATACAAAAATAATCCTTGAGATCAAAGATATTAATTTTAATGATAAGATAAATGAAATGTCACCTCATGCGATTATCCTTAAAGGGAATGAAGCAGGTGGTATGGTCTCTAAATATTCTTCGTTTATCCTGATGCAATGGTATCTGGAAAATAGCACACTTCCCATTTTTATTCATGGGGGTGTCGGGAAATATACAGCAGCAGGTATGTTTGCGGCGGGTGTGTCAGGCCTTGTTATGGATAACCAATTTCTCATGACAGATGAAGCCCCTGTTTCAGGTGATTTTAAAAAGCTTTTGGCAATGGTGGATGAAAGCGATTCAACTGAAATTGAGTATGAAGGCACTGATAATTACAGGGTGTTTGCAAAATTAGGAACAAAAATAGTCAAAGACCTGAAACTGAAGGCTGTTGAATTAAAAGATGATCCACAGGGTAAAGAAAAACTTTATGGGTTGATTGCCCAAGATATGGCGGCGTTTGATAAACAAGAAGTCCAGTTTGTTCAGTCTCTTTTCTACCTGGGCCAGGATGGGGTCTTTGCAAAGGATTTTGTAAAAGATTCAAGTTGTTTAGACGAAATTATTTCAGATTTTTTTAATACCATTGGCAATAATTTAGACTATATCGATGTGTTTGATCCTGTTAAGCCAGGGTCTGACTTTGCTAAAGATCAGGGGACACAATTCCCATTGATTCAAGGCCCTATGGCCAATATTTCTGATAATTCCAATTTTGCGAATAAGGTTCTTGAACAAGGTGCATTACCATTTTTTGCAGTCGGTAGTCTTCCTGAAGACCTGGCAGATAACATGCTAAAAGATGGCAGTAAGAACGTGGAAGTTTTTGGTGCGGGACTTGTGGGTATTGAAGCATTCAATCCCATGGTAAAAAAACACTTAGATATGGTTAAAAAATATAAGGTCCCCTATGCGCTTTTTGCCGGTGGAATTCCTTCTCAGGTAGCTGAGCTTGAAAAGGCCGGGACAAAAACTTACCTTCATACCCCATCTGTATCCATGATGGAAAATGCGCTGAAAAGTGGATGTAAACGCTTTATCTTTGAAGGCGGGGAAGCCGGTGGCCATGTGGGAACACTTTCATCTTTGGTCTTGTGGGAAGATGCCATAACGACACTCATCAATAAAAATTATGACCTGTCTGATTTATACCTGGTATTTGCCGGTGGTATTTCGACTTGTTTTGCATCATTCTTTATTTCAGGGATAAGTTCATTTTTGGCAGCCAAAGGTGCCAAAATCGGAATCCAGGTGGGAACAGCGTATCTTTTTGCCGATGAAATCGTGGCAACAAAAAGCATCCAGTCACAATACCAGGAAATTATCATCAAGGAAAATGAGACCATGGTCATTGGGAAAAGTTTAGGATTATGGTCTCGAACAGCACCGACACAATTTGCCAGGATGATGCTTGAAAACGAAACCAAAATGCTGAAAAATAAGGAAAGCCTGGAAAAAAGGAAGCGTAGTTTTGAAAAGCGAAATATTGGGTCTTTACTCATAGGTGCAAAAGGATTCCTTCCGGATTTTAAGAATCCAGGTCCTGAAAATTATACCTGGTTCAAGGGTGAGGAACATAAAGAAAAAGGTAATTTTCTAGTGGGTGACAGCCTGGCATTTTTTGATGGATCAGTGACCGTAAAGGATATCCATGATAGATATTTTCAAGCCAAGTCAATCTTATATAAGAATATAAATTTCCTTGAAATATTTTCAAGTTCTAAAAATAAAATTAACGATGAGATAGCAGTTGTGGGTGTCGGGTGTACATTGCCGGATGCAGATGACCCGGACAGCTTGTGGAAAAATATTTTAGATAAAAAATATTCTATCAGTCAAATACCCAAAGATAGATTTGATTATGATCTCTATTATGATCCTGACAGGAATGCGGAAGATAAGACGTATACAACCCTTGCAGGGCACGTAGATGATTTTGAGTTTGACGCCGAGCGCTTTGGGTATTCAGAAAGTAAAGAAAAAAGACTGTCTCGCAGTCAAAAAATGGTGTTGCAAACCGCATACAAAGCTGTGGAAAACGCAGGGCTTTTAGGCGAAGATAATCGCCTGATTTGCGATGATCCAGAAAGGACGGCTGTCATAATTGCAACCTGCCTTTCCAATGAATTGGGAAATAGTCTTCAATTTAAATACTGGTATCCGGAACTGTGTTCCATGATGGAAAAAACAGATGAATATCAACATTTAAGTGATAAAGAAAAAGAAACAGTCAAACAAGCCGTCATGGAAGGCATGGAAGGAGAGAACAAAGGATATGATCCTGTCCATGGTATATTGTTGAATATCGAAGCCTCAAGGATTGCCAGGGATTTGGGTATTCGTGGCGCAAATTATATTATTGATGCGGCTTGCGCTTCTTCAGTTACAG
>JAAEKY010000613.1 GCA_024227235.1 Desulfobacteraceae bacterium
CCAGGGCTTTCGCCAATCTTTTATCGAACCCCTTATTTTTATATTTGAATTATCCATTAAATTATTTCGATTTTAACAAATAGGGTATTAGCCGTAATTCATAACGCTCCGGTTCACGGGAGAGGGCCGCGCAGCGGTCCGAATCCCTGTGGAACCGGTTGTTATAAGCCTCTTCTTCTATCAGATAGTTTTAGTTTCCACTTTTTAACATATTTTTCTTGATAGTCTCTCTCGACCCTCATGCTTTCTAACTGATCAATTGTAATATCTTCTGTTACATTCAAATCCTTTTTGAGCTTTTGTATCTTTCGCTTATTCAAATACTCGGAAACAGGTAATCCGACGGCGAAAATTAAATAAGAAAAAATATTTAGAAAATAAACTTTAGAGTTTGAATGAGATGCATAGCGCAAAAGCATAAATCCCCAAACGGCTACAGAGATACACCATATCATCCATAATGTATATTTCTTGTTTAATCTCAAACCAAACTCTCTACAAAGCTTATAACATTAGTTATTATGTGGTCTGCTTCTTTTTGTCCAACAATTGGCTCTCGTCCATTCTATCTAAAAATCCCTTTTTTTCAATAAAAATTAAAACCCTTTGTATTTAAAGGGAATTCATAATTACGTCTTATTTTTATATTTGTGGAAATGGCTTCTTTTTTTTCCAATTATCGCACTTCTAGGGAAAAACCGCATAATTACGAAAATAATTATTTAGGCAGGTAAACTCCGCCTATCACACAGAATTTGGCGTCCAAATAACCTGCGGAAGATTGTCATATCCGGTTTACGCTAGGTTGTGATAGATCGCGAGTATCCCACGAATATCAGGCTGATCGATTCGTGCGATACTATACCATTATCTGGCGGGTTGTCAAAAGTGAGTTATCTTTCCGATATCAAAACCTGAACCAACACCATAAGGGGTAATCCGGGCTCCCCGCTTGGTCAATAAAAACGAACGTTAAAAAATCCTAAATATTGACCATAAAATCGGTTGAAAAATTTGGCCGGTGAGTGCTCGAATAAATTCATATAAGGGATTTTTGTGAAAAACCCCAATGTCAAATCAGAAAGTTATGAAATCCTACCAATATTCCTGCGGGCTTGGGCAGAAATACCCAAAGAAGTCTTTAGGTTATTGACGGCAACATTTGTATTGCCCAATCAGGGCATGGATCACTTTGCCACTCAATTCTGCCAAGTTTGATCAGGGCAACCTGCTGGAAAGGATTTTTCCGGGAAGAGTTATCCAGAAATCTTGCTTCATCTATTAATGGCAGCGCTTTTGCAGTATTGCGCATCGTGCGGGGGATACGACTATGGATTTTTTCTGCCGGCACGCTGTGTCCGCCTGTGGTGATTCGCTGCTGTACACGCGCCTCGTTAAGTTGGGGGTTGTCGAGATGAATATAAACAAGGATTATCTCATAACCCAATCCTTTGGCCTTTGCGGTAAAATCAATTTTCGAAGGGTGCGAAAAAACGGTTTCCAAGCAAAAGCTGATGCCCTCAGTTAATAATTTATTCCTTTCCTTTTCGGCCAAACTCGCAGCGCCGTAGCTTATGGATTCGGGATTATCAGGGTTAAGCAGTTTGGCAATTAAATCTGCATTGATAAATTTAATATTCAGCGGGGCCAGGAACAACTTATAAAAAGTCGATTTGCCAGAGCCGTTGCCACCCGCTAACAGCCAAAGCTGTTTTGGCTCATTCATTTTGCAATGGCCTTGAACTCACCGTTGCGAAACTGCCCTGTTTTACGCACTCCTGTGGCAGCGTCAACCTGATCAATGAATCCCGGTTGACTCCGGCTTGTTTCGTAATAGAC
>JAAEKY010000614.1 GCA_024227235.1 Desulfobacteraceae bacterium
CTGTGACAATTAAACATTACCACTTTGATTCAAAACGATTTCATGAATTTGATTCAGGTCAAAAAATTATAAGACAGTGAGAATGCTGAAACTTGTAAAAAGAGCTTTGCACAACCCCACCGGTTTTCTTTAATCAGTCCTGATTTTAGTTCTTTATTGTTATAATTTTGCGTCATTTTGTTGTAAATAATCAATATATCTTATTGAATTTATTATATATTTATGCTATTATGGTCTCATAAAAAAACAATCGGGAGGCATCATGGCTTATAAAAAAATAGAACAAGGTTTTTCCTTCGCTGACATCGCTCTTAACAAAAATGCAGACAGGAATCGGTCCATGCAATTCTTACGTAAAGTGAACAATACCATTGACTGGAAACCTGTTGAAAAATCTCTTATGGAATATTATCAAATTGGTAAATCTAAGGAAGGAGAAAGAGCCTATTCTCCTTTGCTTTTGTTTAAATGCCTTCTGTTGCAAAACTGGTTCCAGATTAAATCTGACCCGGAACTTGAAAACCTGATATGTGATCGGCTTTCTTTCAGGGACTTCCTTAAACTCCCTATGGATTATCCTTCTCCTGACCATAGTACTTTTTCTCGTTTTAGAAAAAATCTTTCCAAAGAAGTGATGATCAAGGTTAATAGCGAAATTCTCAAACAATTTCATCTGCATGGAATATCCATTAATAAGGGAGTTGCAGTGGATGCCAGGCTGGTTAAATCTGCAAGCAAACCCCTTTCTAAAAAACAGATGAAAAAACTTAAGGCACATCTTGATACCCCGAAAAGCCGACTGGATAAGAACGGCAATCTTAAAAAATTTGCCCGTGATTTTGAATCTGACTGGACGATTAAAAATGACAAACCTCATTATGGTTTTAAAGAACATACATCTGTTGATACAAAAAATGGCTTTATTCTTTCGACAACCTTGAGCCCTTCCTCTCATAATGATTCTAAGTATCTTCCCTATGCTGTGGTTTATAGTATGCATGCTGGTAAAATCAAAATAGCCTATGCCGATAAAGGATATGCAGGTGCTCCAAATCGAGAATTTCTTGCATTAAATAATATCCAGGACGGCATCATGCGTAAGGACAATATCAATGCAAAGTTAACTGACTTTGAAATTA
>JAAEKY010000615.1 GCA_024227235.1 Desulfobacteraceae bacterium
CAGTTTCCAAATCCTCGTCAGGCAGATCATTTATCGCCTCAAGTTGCTCCAATAGTTTTTGGTTTTGCCAACAGCTGACTCTTTGTTATCCCGAATGAGAAAACCTCCGCTCCTTTGATAATGCTGATTCTTCGTCTTTCATGGTGACCTCCTTAAGCTTTATTAAGTAACAATAAATCAGAAAGTCACCAAAAGAAACCAATTTAAACAAATCATCTCTTCTGTTTCATCTAAAATGCCATCCAGTAATTCAGGTTTTTTTAATAGCGGTACTCTTTGAATGAGCTTTAGCCAGCGTTTGGTTTTTCATTTTTTTATTCGGTGTTCGGTGTTGAATGTTCGGTGTTGGACGTTCAATTTAAAATATGAGTACAGTAATGCTCAAGTTCTGATCACATGTTGATAGCTATTTTGTGCACAGCAGCCACTAAATATAATTGACCTAATACGACTTTACGCCCCCTCTGATTTGCAACTTACCTGTAGGGTCACTTTTTTATTTAGCGACGTTTTTTTCGCAAATTCTATTCCGACCCCAACTAAAAGAAAATACGTAACTACTCCAAAAGTGGTGGAAACATCCACAAAATCATTTTTTGGATCGAAGTCTACGCTATCTCCCGATAAAAGAACTCGGAAATGACAACAGGGGATTGATTGTACATGTCATCCCCGAACGTTTTTATCGGGGATCCAGTAGTTATTTTACCACCACTTTTGGAGTAGTTACAAATAATAGTGTTTATAATATCTGATACGTAGCCAAGATCATATCTTGCAGATTCGGCTACTCGTCCTTGCCCCCATCCCTGTCCACTCCACAGATACCCGATAACTACCTCGGGTATGACAATTTCGGCCACCCCCGCCGTCACCCCCGCCGTCATTCCCGCATGTTTTTAGCGGGAATCCAGACTTCGATCCAGACTTCGATGATTCTAGAGTAAGTCACTAACCCCGCAAAAAAGGTAAGCAAGACAGGATAAGTGCCTTGGGAATTACTTTAAGTTCTTAATTTCAATACAGTCTCCAGATCGCGTGTTTGTTATCACAGTGCTGCTGCAGGACGTCACTAAACTTCCCACAACAAAAGACCGCAAAGTAACTGAACTGC
>JAAEKY010000616.1 GCA_024227235.1 Desulfobacteraceae bacterium
AACCTTCTTTAACAACTGCGCGGACCCTTTGAAGGTTAGGGTTAAATCTTCTTTTGTTGAGGTTGTGAGCATGACTGACATTGTTGCCAACCATTGGTTTTTTACCGCAAATTGCACATTCTTTCGACATTTTTATACTCCTAAAAGAAAAATCTTTTTAACAAAAAATTAACCTGAGATTGATATACTAAAAAAAAACAAAAGTAAAGAAATTTTTAATTTTTGGTTGCAAGCTCCCGACACTTTGGAATTTTATTTAATGCTTCCTGGCTTTCTTTTGAATCGGGATAATTCTCAACAAGGTACTCATATCTTTTTAAAGCAGCCTTATATTTTTTAGTTTTCATATACCAATTGGCCACATAAAGTTCATGGCCGGAAATATTATCCAAACATGTTTTAATATTCGGTTTTGATTTTTTAGCATACTCATCTGAAGGAAATTGATTGATAAGGCGGTTGAATTGAATCAGAGAGTTTTTTGCCGGTGTGTGGTCTCTATCCACTGTATCCAATTGCTTAAACCAACAAAGCCCCGTTTGATAAATTACATAAGGAATCGCCTCGTTTTTTGGATGCATTTTTTCAAATTCCTCATAGGCAAAGATGGCTTCATCATACTCTTCAAGATTAAAATGGGCATCTGCAATTTTAAGTTCAGCCAAGATGGCATATTTGCTGAACGGATACCAGTCTTTTAAATCTGTATAGGCTTTTATTGCATCTTTATAATCTCCTGCAACAAAGGCAGAAGATCCATCATGAGCGAGCTCTTGTACTCCTTTTCCCATTGTATCATTTTGGTCTTCAAACAAGACGCACCCACAGATCAGTAAACTAAACGTAAAAAGTAAAAATAGTTTTTTCATCATTATAGATTCTCAATAAAATGTTCTGCAGAAACAGCAGCAATGGCAGCATCCCCCACAGCGGTTGATATTTGCCTTAAAGGCGTATCTCTTACATCTCCGGCAGCATATACGCCAGGAACGGATGCCTGCATCGTTGTATCCACGCTGATAAATCCAAATTCATCTGTTTTAACAGCATCATTTAAAAAAGATGTATTTGGCAAAATCCCTATCCAAATAAAACAGCCATCAGCTTTTAATGTTTTTTCTTCATTGGTCTTTACATTTTTCACCTTAACGCCTTCTACGCCAAAAAAGCCTTCTAAACCTGTTGCTACACTGTCCCATATAATTTCTAGTTTTTTGTTTTTAAATGCCCTTTCTTGAAGGATCTTTGTGGCCCTGAGTTCATCTCTTCTATGAATCAGATATACTTTTTTTGCAAATTTTGTCAGGAATATTGCCTCTTGAACGGCTGTATCTCCGCCGCCAATGGCAACAACTGTTTTGTCTCTGAAAAAAGGGGCATCACAGGTGGCACAAAAAGAAACGCCCTTCCCCATGAATTTATCTTCACCAATGCCAATATTTCGGGGAGAAGCACCCGATGCAATAATGAGGCTTTTAGTAGTAATGCTTCTATCTTTAAGAATGATTTCTTTTAATTCTTTGGAAAGATTGAGGGAATGAACCTCAGCTGTTTCAATTTTTAACCCTAATTCTTCAGCCTGGATTTTCATTTTTTCAGAAAGATCATACCCAGAGATGCCTTCAGGAAAACCTGGATAGTTTTCTATCCAGTCGGTCACCAGGATCTGGCCGCCAGGAACAGCTTTTTCCAATAAAAGAACGTTCATCCTTGCTCTTGCAGCATAGATTCCAGCGGTTAAACCCGCAGGGCCAGCACCAATAATTACAAGGTCATAATCAGTCTTTGTCATTACAACCTCTCTTTACAAGACACCTTTGATGGTTTCTTCAAGCTTTTCTTTGGCAACCATTCCAGTGATTTGATCTGCAATTTCACCATCTTTGAAAAAAATCAAGGTAGGAATTGCCTGAACACCATATTTACTGGGACTAATCGGATTTTCGTCAACATTAACCTTTGCAAATGTCATTTTATCCCCATATTCTTTTTCAAGCGCTTCAACCGTAGGCGCAATAGCTTTACAGGGTCCACACCAAGGTGCCCAGAAATCTACCATTACAGGCTTATCTGATTTGAGAATTTTTTCTTCAAAAGAATCATCATCAAGTTCAATTATATTTTGTGACATAGCTACCGTCCTAAATTTAAGTTATCTAAAAAAAACATCCAGTAAATATATGTTCTTATTTATTCTTTGTCAATTATAACCATAGGCTGAAGGAAAATCTTTTTGGCAACGGCTATAGGCAATACTGACTAAAATAAATAAGGGGCAAATGGTTTTTTAAGATTGAATGAAAGCATGTTTACCCTTTAAGAATTTTTTAAAAATTCGAATAGCTACCAGTTTTCAGCCAATAGTTCAAAATGTGCCTGTGGATGTGCACAAGCCGGACACATTTCAATAGCCTCTTCTCCTTCATGAACATAGCCACAGTTTCTGCATCTCCATTTTTCACTGCTTTGTTTTTTAAAGACTCTGCCTTTTTCAATATTGGTGGCCAGTTGGGCATATCTTTTTTCATGCTGCTTTTCTGCCACTGCAATCATTTCAAAAATGTAAGCAATCGTATCAAAACCTTCTTCTTTGGCAGTTGCAGCAAAATCAGGATATATTTGTTTCCATTCGCATTCTTCGCCTGCCGCTGCTTCTTTAAGGTTTTCAAGCGTTGATCCGATCACACCCGCAGGGAATGCGCCGATGATTTCAACTTCTCCACCTTCAAGAAATTTAAAAAATCGTTTTGCATGTTCTTTCTCCTGGTTGGCCGTTTCAGTAAAAATATCAGAGATTTGAATAAAGCCTTCTTTTTTAGCTGCACTGGCAAAATAGGTATACCTGTTTCTTGCCTGGGATTCACCAGCAAATGCAGTTAATAGATTCTTTTCTGTTTGGGTTCCTTTTAGGCTTGCCATAGATTTTTTCTCCTTATAATTATATCTTTTTAAAACTGTTAGAATGCGAACTCAGCTGATATTCAGTATAAATTAGAACAAATAATATTAATACTATAGTCCACTGTTTTTTTAAAGAGATTAAAAGGGTAAGAAAATAATTCACAAAAACAGAAATTATTTTAAATAATGAAGACAAATTTGTTTGATCTGTTATAAATAAATTTTAAAATACCAATGAAGAGACTGTATTTACACCTGGATTAGAATCTACATGAATACCGCCGCCATGGAGCCTCATGATCTGCCTGGAAAGGCTTAGGCCGACGCCGGAACCTTCTGATTTAGTCGAGAAAAAAGGAATAAAAATTTTTGGTAAAACAGTCTTTTCTATACCGCAGCCGTTATCAATGATTTCAATCTTCACTTTTGAGGCATCGGTCATTTGTGCACTTAGTGTAATTTCAGGACTTTTTGTTTCTTTCACCGCTTCAATAGCATTTGACATTAGGTTTAGCAAAACCTGCTCAATTAAATCAGGATCGACTTTTACCTGCAGGTTTTCAGGCTTGATTGACACAGTGAACTGAATTTTTTGATGTTTTAATTGTGTTTGGGACAAGCTATTGATTCGTTTGAAGAGATCTTTAATAGGAAGGATCTGAAAATTTGGATCAGGAATCCTTGCAAAGCTACGGTAATTTTGAACAAATTGCATCAACCCCTTGCTTCGTTTTTCGATGGTATTTAAGGCCTGGGCAAGGTCATCTGCATCTGAGTCACTCATCTTCCGGCCTTTGGTAATCAGAAGGTTCGCTGTTGCTGCCAAAGAAGAAATGGGTGTGATGGAATTCATAATTTCATGACTGAGAACACGGATCAATTTTTTCCATGCATCCATCTCCTTTTCTTCCAATTCTTTTTGTATGTTCTGAAAAGTAAATAATTTGAATTTTTCTCCTTCTGATTTTATATTACTGGCATAAACAGCAAGCTGAACCGAACGGGTCTTATCTTTGTATTCAAAATTGGATTTTTCTTCTGTTTTCATTTTTATTAGTAAATTTGAAAATTTTGGGTTCAGTGTTTCAATTTGGCTGATATGATTTATAGGCGGTGTTTTCAATATGAGCCTGGCCGCTTTATTGATCAGGTTGATTTCTCCATTCTCCCGGACAGAGATCATGCCCATACCCGCCTGATTGATGATGGCCTTTAAATATTGGAATTGCTGTTCTTTTTCCATCCTGGACATTTGAAATTTTTCAACTATCCGGTTTAGCTGTTCACAAAGCTCTGTAAAAGAAGCATCCTTTAAAGGGGTATTGATCTGCTCTGAAAAGTTGTCATATTTAATAGATTCAAATGCTTTTGAAAGAAATCTGTTTGTTTTGCTGATATAGTTGAAAAGTAAAAAAATCTGGAAGACAGGAAGAACCCCAATTATAGCGGTTGTAGCCAAAAATTTGGTTTCAAACAACAGATAAAAGAAAAGATATAAATTAGCAATTATCAGAGAAATTCTGACAATGCAATTGATGCGGAAGCTTTTATAAATCATGTTTGCTCATCCTCCTGTAAAGGGCTGCTCTGGTCAGGCCCAGCTCTTTTGCAGCTTGACTGATATTGCCGCCTTGTTTTCGCAGAACTGATTTAATAACTACTTTTTCAACATGGCTTAAATTGAAATTTTTAAACATGCTCTTTTTTATGGACGTATCTGGAAATAAAAATTCGTTGTCCTGAAGTATATGGTTCTCACTCATTATAACGGATCGTTCTATGGTATGCTTAAGTTCACGAATATTTCCAGGCCAGTGATATTGTTTCAATTTATTCAAAGCTGTCGCACTAATTTTATGCACCGGTTTCCTATATTTTTTTGCGTAATCAGTTATAAAATGTTGGGCGAGCAGTTTGATGTCTTCGCCGCGTTCGCGCAATGGTGGGAGTTGAATTTCAACCGTATTCACCCGGTATAAAAGGTCTTGCCTGAACTTGTTTTCTGTCGTCATTTTATAGATAGGACTATTGGTGGCACAAAGCAGTCGAATATCAACGGGTTTGGGTTTGTTTGACCCCACTGGGATTACCTGGCGTTCTTCTAAAACTCTTAATAATTTAGCCTGGAGTGGCAAAGAAAGGTTACTTATTTCATCCAGAAACAGGGTGCCCCCTGAGGCAATTTCAAACCGCCCTGTTCGGTTATCTCTTGCATCGGTAAACGATCCTTTTACATGACCGAAAAGTTCGCTTTCAAAAAGGGTTTCAGAGATAGCGCCCATATCCACACTGATAAAGACATTATCTGCTCTCAAAGATTGACGGTGAAGAGCTCTTGCAACCAATTCTTTGCCTGTACCATTTTCGCCTGTAATCAAAACATTCACATCAGTTTTTCCGACTTTCTCGATAATGGAAAATACTTTTCGCATGCCAGGACAGGTGCCAATCATCTGGTGAAACTGAGAATCAAGATCCTCGCTAAGTTGCCTTTGCCGATGTTGTAACTGGTCTACTCTGGTTTTTGATTTCCGCAATTTCAAAGCAGTGGATGTTGTGGCAATCAATCGTTCATTTTCCCATGGCTTTAAAATAAAATCGGTTGCGCCTTTTTTAATGGTTTGGACTGCAGTTTGAACATCGCCATAAGCAGTGATGAGAATAACAACGGCAAGCGGGTCAGTTTTAAGAATTTTTTTTAGCCAATAGAATCCTTCCTGGCCACTGGTTGCATCCTTTGTAAAGTTCATGTCTAATAGAATAACATCATAGGTCTCTGATTCCATCAAGGTTAAAATCTGTCGTGGATCTTCTGCTGTTTTGACAACACTAAAATGATTTTTTAGAAGCAGGCGAGCAGCTAAAAGCACATCTTTATCATCATCAATTATAGCGATGTTGGCTTTTGTCTTTGTCATAGAAAATTCCTATTCATCCCTCAGGGCATTTTGTGGGTCCATTGATGCCGCTTTTAATGTCTGGACGCTAACGGTTAATACAGTTAGAAAAAGTGTTAAAATAGTCACCCCAATAAAAACAGACAGTTTTAAATCAATTGCGTAAGGGTAGTTTATTTCATCAAGAGCAAATCCAATAACTAAATAAGAAATGACCCATGCAATACCATTTGCAATGATTGCCATAAGCATAAATCGTTTGATAAAAAGCCCTGCAATTTGAAAATAGGTTGCGCCTACTGCTTTTCTGATCCCGATTTCCTTTGTTTTTCTTCCTATTTCATATTCAGCAAATCCAAAAAGTCCCAGGCAGGCCAGGAAGACACATATCGTTGTTGAAAATACGAGAACATTTTTCCAAGGATCATTTCTCTCCCAGTGCATTTTTTCAATTTCATTGTCAACATAGTCATATTTAAATGGGGTCTCAGGAAAAAATTGGCTCACAAGTTTTTTAACTTTTTTCATGGTTTTTTGATGATCACCAGAAAAAAGCCTGATAGAGATATAAGGCCGTTTCATACCATAGTAATTGTCTGATGCCACCATGATAAGTGGATCGATTTTTTTAA
>JAAEKY010000617.1 GCA_024227235.1 Desulfobacteraceae bacterium
CCGCAACCGGCGAGCCGGTGGCCGTTAAACCCAAGAAACTGCCATTTTTTAAGCCTGGGACCGATTTGAAGAAAAGGGTTAATCGCTGAGAGGCCGTATATCGAACGATCTCTGTACAGTGATACATATGGTCTGAGGCTTATTTCGCATTTATAGGATTTGTTCCATTGAATCAGCTGTGTCCTTAATGCCAAACAAATTGCGGGTCAGGATAAGACAACCAAACTTACCGAGTAACGCAGGCAATGCAACAGGCCTCCGGGTCTTTTTTTTTAAGCGCATTTATATTAACCAAGTCAGTATGTTAGATCAACAGAAAATTTGCCGCCCTTTGGGAGGAAAAATGTAGCTGCTTATCGCAGGAATCATTGCCGTCGCTCAAAAATGGGCAGCACCTTTAAAAAAGAGGCTTTTCTTGACATTGGATCATATGGCGCATATATTAGGGCCAAATGATACCATTGCGAAAGGGTTAAATATGGAAGTTTCGTCGATAGGCATAAGGTCGAAAGATCTGTTCGGACTTATCGATCAGATAAAAGATGGTTTACCGGTCAGCTCATTTGATAAGCTACGAGAAAAATTTATGCTTTCTGAAAGAGCGTTATCAGATACAATCGATATATCTAAAAGAACGCTGACTCGGCGTAAATTGATTGGTCGTTTATCTGCTTCTGAATCGGAAAGACTGGTTCGTCTTGCCAAACTGTTTGATAAAGCGGTTCAGGTGTTTGCCAACGATGAGGTCGTTGCAGCTAAATGGTTTAAGGCCCCGGCCAGAGGCCTGGGAGGCAAAACGCCTCTGACCATGACCGACACCGAACTTGGAGCCCAGGAGGTTTATGCTTTGCTGATTCGCATTGAACATGGTGTTTTTCCGGGATGAAGATCACTGCATGGCGTATTACCCAAACTGTTCATGCCGATGATGCATTTTCCGGCTTAGGCGCATGGCTTGAAGGCGCAAGGTGGAATGACAAAGGCGTTTACATGGTTTATACAGCAGAAACGATATCTCTGGCTGCATTAGAAATGATTGTGCATCTACCGGAAGATGCGCTGCTTTATAACGTTTATGTCCGTATCCCGGTTGTTTTTGATTCAAAGCAAGTGATTGCCTTAAAGCCGTCAGAATTGCCCTCTGATTGGAAACTCAGCCCGCCCCCGGAATCGACTCAAAAGATAGGCTCAGATTGGGCTAAAGCCAAAAAAAGCTTGGCCTTGAAGGTACCCAGCAGTGTTATTCCTGATGAGTTTAACTATTTGATTAATCCTTTACACCCAGACGCGACGACCCTTAAAATCGGCAAAGCCGAAACTTTTTATTTCGACACGCGTATTAAGCGGTGAAAATGATACAGAAAGTTTATGGGGTTAATTGCCCAAAACCGCGAAATTTCCGACGATCCCATTCAAACCCTTATGAACCGGGCATTTAAGAGGCAAAATCGATTTCAAAAAATCGAAGCCCATATTTTATAACTTATTGAATTATAAAACAATTTAATTTTCGGGAAACATAAAAATAAACAAAAATCATTGAATCTTTGTAGATACTTAATATAAAGGGTTTTAGGGGCTTTTAAGATGTCTCACTGAATAATTTTGAATACAATTTATGTCCTTTGAACCAGTCGAAACAGTAATTTATTAAAGATTATTGGATTTTTTACATATTAAAACAAACCCAATTCCCTGTAAAGCCTTTTGTATCATACGTTTACGAGCATCATACTTTTTTAATCAAAATGTGAGTTTTCGCAATTTCATATATTATGTATATTCAACAGGTTACCAAGACAGCAGGGTCTGTTTACAAAATCAATTTTATCTCCTAAACGAACGAGCACCAATGGTTTAGAGGTGGTCGCGGGAAATTTTGCGGTTTTGTGTGAAAAACCCCAAACAAGAGCTTTTTGAACATTTTGCCTTACTCGATTTATCATACTATGGGTAAAACTAAACATAGAGGGAA
>JAAEKY010000618.1 GCA_024227235.1 Desulfobacteraceae bacterium
AAAAATTACAAAAATGTGAAATTTTTTCAGAAAATAAAATTTACAATTATGCAATATTTATACAATTTGTGGCATTCTTTACTACAAAGAAGAACTTTTTTTCATAGTTGTTTACAGGTATGTGATCAGGGATTTGACCCATTATTGAAGATGTAAAAAAATGGAGTATACAAAATTCTTGAGAAGCCGATTGATCTTAAAACATTTGCAATCGAAATTCGAAATGTCTTAAATCAATAACCTTAAAAGAGGCGATGAGTCAGTTGAGAGTTAAAAAGTAACTATATTACGAGATTTCGGATTTAGATAGTGGGTGACCGAAAACTATATAACTGAATTTGAATTCGGTTTGCTTTCCACTTTTTTTTCCTGTATTTTAAGCACATTGAATGAATAAACTGTAACTTCTCAATAAGTATGGGGGAGGAATTATACTGAAATCAGATTGTCTTTCATTCTCGCTATCATGATATCAGATAGTAATGGGATATCTTTTTTATTTTCAATCCGATCCATAAGGTAATCCCAAAATGAAATTCCCAATTTTCTGCAAGTTTTCTTAATGCTCGTAAAGGTGTCTCGACAAGCCCTCCCCGAAAGACTTCGGGTCGAACCACTTATTTTTCGTTTTTTTACATATTCACGGATATCATTTTCGCTCAGATTGTTATGCAATGGAATGTCGGGCCTCTTAAGAACCATGAGTAGTTCGGATTTGTTATTGAAAATTCGTTTCAACGATAGATCTAATGAAGCATAACCGGTCTTTTGTTTAAAAATTTTATTAAACCGTTGATTGAGCTTTCTCTTAAAAACTGGTGTTGGATTGATTTGATAGTCTTTTAGCTGAGAATAAAAATCCCAAATATCAGATCTTACTGATTTAATAAGCTCTTTGCGGTCTTGTGTAAATTCTAATAATTTTTGGATTGTTCTTTCCGCATGAACCCAGCACAAAGCATGGTGCAAAATATTAAATTGCCCGGCATCATCACTTACTATTACCAAATCTTTATTAAAATCATGAAGAAAGAGGCTTCCAAGAAGAGCACCTTCAGTCGCAATTTGAATATGCCGTTTTTTTGTTATCCCCTGAGATTTTAGAAAAGCCTTCCATTCTTTTTGATCCTTGAACCATTTGCCTTTATGCCTTACCAACGGCTTTGTCTTGTATAAGGAAAATTTTGGGCTTTCATATAATTTAAGGCATTATTATTAAGGGCATAATCGCAATGTGATGCTCTGAGCAATTCAAGAAAATTTATACGATTCTTACTTTCTGTACTTTTAAACCATGCAAAAAATTGATTGCCGATATGGGTGCAGTAACCATTTTTACCATTATGTCTGGCTCCTGTGTCATCAACATTAATATAACTGGAAAATTTAAGTCCCGTCGATAAAATCATATCCTTTTCTTTATGGTACATGTCTTTGTTCTCGGATATGATCCTGTTGATCTGTCCGGTTGAAATATCCACACCATAATCTTTGAGCTCTTCAAAAATTAAAGGCTGCGTAACATGAGCGTGATAGTATTGATATAGAATGAATGCTGTCAATGTTGAACCAAAATGACTTTTTGAAGTTTTATTTGGAAAATCACCTATGATGTAATCGCCGGATGGAGTCTTGTATCTTGCTTTTCGGTAACGAATGTTCCAACTACCGATTATAAAGTCCTGAACTATAAAATCCTGGTAACCTTTAAAAACACTTCCTTCTGGTATGAAATCAGGTTCAATGACTTTGTCCTCATGGATCTCAAGATGTTTTGTTTTGGGTTTCTTTTTTGATCCGGGTCTTTTTTTGTTTCGGAGATTCTTTTTTCTTTTGTTTGTCTCTTTTTCGAGATTGGATGGCCTGATTTTGGGTTTTGGTTTTTGGCCTTTTAATCCGGCAATTTCGTCCTTTAAATCCTGAATCATTTCCCCTTGCTGTTTGATATATTCTATCAATTCTGAAACTACGGGGGAAACTTCATCCTTTGACATCTTGAGGATTTGAGCAAATGTTTTCATGTGCCCATTATAGTAAATAAAAAGGGCAATGTCTAGATTTTTCTTATGTGTTTTTTATATTTATTGAGAAGTTACGTAAAAATTAGGTTAAACAGGCGATAATAATAGATTAACCCACACAGCCCAGGCTTGGATCCTGAACAGCAATACCTCTTCTCTTGCGTTTCTTTTTTTTAACCTGACAGAGCAATGTTTTATAGACAGGAAATCCAGATATGGGGTCAAATTGTTCAAGATCGGTTAAAATATTTACATTGGCCTTCTTCCATTCATCTGGCCCTTGAGGTCCGCCACCTCCTACCACAGCATAGACAAAGCCTTCCATGATATCTTCGGTCACAAAAGCTCTCATCATCACCGAGCCCCTATTGGTTTTTATCACCACCCGGTCTTTAGTTCTGATCTTACGCGCCTGCGCATCTTTTGGGTTAATTTGTACCAGAGGATAGGGATACTTTTTTATAAAATCCGGAATGGCTCTTAAGCAGGACTTCATATCCGGTTTAAAGGGGCCGGTACCCAGAATCAGGGGGTATCGTTTCAGCATTCGTGGATTGCTGATAGGTGTTTCTATGGATTCTTGGTATTGGGGTAACCCATCATACCCGAATTGTTCAAGTATGGTGGACTTGATTTCAAATTTTCCTGAAGGTGTATTAAATCCTGGTTTCCCATCCTTTCGAAGCAATCCTTTTTCCCATTTCCGGTACACCATGGGTTCTTTTTTCCCACGGACTGTGTGTTTTGGGGCCTGCTCAAGGTCAGACAGTGTGAATCCAGTCCCTTTTACCATCTGTTTAAGAAGGGTTTTACTGTCCTGGGGATAAAGATGTCCATACCCCAGACGGTTGGCCAGTTCAGCCAGGATATCATAACAGGGTTTGCTTTGACCGACAGGCTCGATCATTTTTTTTCTTAACCGTAGTGCATTGCCATAATAACAATAGGATTCCTGCTCAAATGCGGTTGTGGCCGGTAGAACAATATCTGCCCAGGCAGCATCTCGGGTGAGCTGTAGATCGATGGACACCATAAAATCTAACTCATTAAATGCATTCTGCCATACCAAAGGATCAGGCCATGATGTTAAAATCGAAGCGCCTAACACAAATAAGGATCTAATTTTATAAGGGTCTGATTCAAGAATGGATTTTGGTAGAAGATTCGCATGGGGTTCTCCTCCACAAAAATAGGAGTATACAGGGAAGTGATCTCTGCCAATGGATTTTTCAAATCCTGGGGTTTCAATCTGATAACTTTTATCCATCGGGATCATGTTTTCGTGCCGGGCAAAACATCGGCCGCCTTCTACATCCAATTGGCCTGCCAATGCCCAGAGGACCATGACTGCCCGGATGTTCTGTACGCCGCTTTTGGTGTATTCCAGTCCAGTATACATGATATAGCTTGCACCTTCTGAATCTGCTATCTCTTCTGCCAGTTGTTCAATGCGCTCTTTTCGAATGCCGGTTAGCTTTGCCACATATTCTGGTGTAAATGCTTTTACATACTCTGCAAATTCTTCATACCCCAATGTCCAGTCTTCAATAAATGTTTCATCTACCCAATCATCCCGGATCAATATATGGGACAATCCAAGAGCAAGGGCACCATCGGATCCTGCCCGTATGGGCAGCCATTCACTTTCCCGAAGTTTTGCTGCTGCCGTTCTTCTAGGATCAATGACAATAATCTGTGCTCCTTCATGCGCTGCAGTCACCAGGCGTTCAAACATTTCAGGCGGCGTGGAAGTGGATGGGTCGGTCCCCCATACAATGATCAGATCTGAATTATCCACATCGGAAAACATATCTGTATGCAGGCATCCCATTGTCAATTGAGGGGCAAGAACACCTAAAGATGTATAGCAAGGAGCCCCCACCCCAAAAGTGTTAGGAGACCCAAATGGGAATAAAATACTGCTGGCAAGATAGATCCGGGATCCTTTCAGCTGATAAATATCTTTATAGGAACGTTCATAAGAGCCGGTTCCAGAATAGAACCCAATGGTTTCAGGGCCATATTTTTGTTTCAGTTTATTTAAGTTCTCTGCAATAACATCATAGGCTTCGTTCCAGGAAATCGGCTGAAAATCTATTTTTCCTTTTGGCCCGACTCGTTTTAAAGGTAGTTGGATCCTTTTGTCTGAATAGATAATTTGTTTTGCGCTATTGGCAATAGGGCATAGCACGTTTCCTAAAGGTGCATCCGGGTCAGGGGTTAATTTGTCAATTTTATCGTTCTCATCAAAATGAACAATCACCCCGCATCCAGGGCTGTGAAAACAAAGTCCACAGATGCCTTCTTGCTTTTTTGCCAAAACAACAACTCCTTATTTATATTTGACCTCTTTTACCTACGATAAATTGGGAGGTAATATATTCCCATAAGTTTTGAGTTTTTCTGATTTTCCAAAGAACGTCCCCTTTTTCCTGAATGGTGAATGCTGGATCAAATATAGCGTTTTTACCTTCCATTAACCGGCAGATATTTTCCATACCGAGGCCTTTGTTGGGGCCTTTATTACGGCCGCTTAGCCAGAGATCAGGGGCTGAAACACTTTCATCCCATGAAAATGGATCAGAGAATAAAAAGCGTGCATGTTTTTTTTGTAACATCCTGTTCACTTCTCTTAAGTGCTGGATGGGATGTGGCACCTTTTCTAAAATATTGACAGAGGCAGCTGTGGAAAAAAGGTTAGACCGAAAGGGCAGGGCCATGGCATCAGCTACAATGAATTCTGTTGTGGAAAAATTATACTCTGAACTCAGCTTGCAAGATCGGTTCTGTGTAATATTGCCTTCAACAATAAGATCAAATTCAAGGTGCTTTTCCAATAACAATTGACGCGCCTGTTTAACAAAGGACAAAGAGGTATCTATTCCAATCACATGGGTATGTGTTTTGCTCATTTCAAAGGACAAACGGCCCACTGAGCATCCAATATCTAATGCCCATCCATCTGCTTTTTCAAAATGAGATGCCCATTTCTGATAAGCATCTGTGGCATTCGGGCCGTTAAAATATTCAGAGTAATGGCTCCATAGATATGCAGACAACATGTTTTTCGAATTATAACCCCTATCATCTTCAACATGGGGCAGTGTCTTTTGCGGAACGATTACAGCAATTCCGTTGTGAATTAAATAGTTGCTTTCACAGTTGGGGCAATTAAATTTTCCTTCAAGAATTTCATCAGTATTTTCTTTTTTTATCTCAAGCATTAATGCTGTTTCAGATTCAATACATTCAGGACAGATCAAATGTTCTTGTAACCACTTTTTCATATGCCAACCTTATTTCAATTTTTCAAACCAAATTTAATTTTAGCGTTTAGGGGATACCAAATAACCCAAAGCCAGATCAAATGAATAGGTACCAAAATAATCACACTATTCATTTTTATCAAGTCTGGTTTTGCTACTTTTGATTTTTTAAAGTCTAATTTAGGTGTGTCGTGTTTTTAGGAAAGGATTATTCATGAGAAAATTGGCAAATTAGTAAATTTTGAATTTAAAAGATTATTCAGACACTATATCGGACATGACAACCTTGATAGGAAAGGGTTTGTGTGAATTGTTTAGAAAATATAAATCGAATGGTAAATATATAGATAAAATTGCTTGACATTCCTTTCTAATGGTGTACTATAGCCAAACTTGCGCTGTATTATGTGAAGCGCATAGGTTTCTTTCTAAAGGAGTATTCCCGAAAAAAATGGCTTTACCCCTCAGATTTGGAACAATTTATTTATTTATTTTTATTACAGGAGTGTGCCAGTATGGCTAACGGTATCGTAAAATGGTTTAACGACTCAAAAGGTTTTGGATTTATTGAACAAGAAGGCGGAAAAGATGTATTTGTACATCACACAGGTATCAATTCAACAGGGTTTAAATCTCTGAATGAAGGAGACCGTGTTACTTTTGATGTTGAAGAAGGACAAAAAGGTCCTGCAGCAACAAATGTTACAGTCGAGTAGTTGAACATTTTATTCAGCTAATATAGTCAGTTAACTGACTTGAAAAAAAGCCCTTAGCCATCACTGGTTAAGGGCTTTTTGTTTTTTACCTTCCTGGTATTATAT
>JAAEKY010000619.1 GCA_024227235.1 Desulfobacteraceae bacterium
ACGGATTATATATTTGCCGTTGAAACAGGGCTTTCTTCAGACCCCTTAATGAACTGGCGGGTAAAGTGCCTGGACGGGCTTACACTGATATCCAATTCAGATGCCCACTCACCCATGAAACTTGGAAGAGAAGCCAACCTGTTTAATACCAGTCTTTCCTATTCATCCATAAAATCAGCACTGAAAAAATCTGATCCAGAACAATTTTTGGGTACATTTGAATTTTACCCTGAAGAAGGAAAATATCATATTGACGGTCACAGAAAATGTGGCGTCAGCATGGTTCCACGTGAAACAAACAAATGCAATGGGGTCTGCCCTGTGTGCAAAAAACCCCTGACCATTGGTGTTTTAAACAGGGTCGAGGCTCTTGCTGAAAGAAATGAGGGTGAAAAACCCGACAATACAAGCCCATATCATCATTTAATACCCCTTGATGATCTGTTGTCTGAAATTTTAAAGGTCGGACCAAAATCCAAGAAAGTAACCCGTACCTATCATGGACTCCTTGAAAAATTAGGGCCGGAATTCGACATTCTCCACAGGATAAAGCAAGAGGTTATTGAAAAGGCAGGTATCCCTCTATTGGGAGAAGCCATCACCCGGATGCGGGAAAAAAGGGTGAATTTTTCACCCGGCTTTGATGGTGAATTTGGGAAGGTGAAAATATTTAATGATGAGGAGCGACAGAAGTTGTTGGGTGTTAAAGTGCTCTTTAAAGATTTTGGTAAAAACAAAAAAGAACATAAAAAAAAGCCAATAAAGTCAGGATTTAAGCATCTTAAACCCGAACAAAAAAAAGATAAAAAAGCATTAAAAATAAAACTCAATCCGCAGCAGATGTCAGTTGTGATGCATCAAAAAGGTCCTATCCTCATCAAAGCAGGACCGGGAACCGGCAAAACGAGAACCATAACACACAGGATATCGGCTTTGGTGGAAAATGGTGTTTCACCGGATCATATTCTTGCGGTAACCTTCACCAATAAAGCGGCCCTGGAGATGAAGGAAAGACTGTCCGTAATAATGGGCGGCCGAGAAAAAAAACCGGTTGTGGGAACATTTCATTCACTATGTCTATCTTTTTTAAAAGATCTTAATCCCCAAAAAAAATCAGGGGTAATAGATGACGAATTGAGAAATGAACTGCTGAAAGATGCAATTTGTTTATGTAAAAAAAAATTTGGAATGAAATCAGTTCCTTCTTTTAAAGATATATTAAATTGTATTGTTTCAGCCAAACAGCAGCTCATTGATGCTTCAGGACCCTTACACACCATCAGTAATGGAATGGATCCGGCATTTTTATCATCTGTATACAGACAATATCAGGATATACTGACGCAGCAGCATTTTTATGATTATGAGGATCTTATCTTTCAGGTTGTCCATTGTTTAGAAAAAGAAGGCAGTATACAAAAACAGTATCAACAACAATATTCACACATTTTTGTTGATGAATTTCAGGATATCAATATGGGCCAGTATCGTCTGATAAGGGCAATATCAAAAAACCCTTCAAATACTACGGTCATAGGTGATCCTGATCAATCCATATATGGGTTCAGGGGATCGAATATCCGCTTTTTTGATCAATTTAAAAAGGATTATCAGCATACCGCATCCTTCAGCCTGTTAAAAAATTACCGGTCCACTGAAACTATTTTAAAATCGTCATTTCAGATGATGCATGGTTCCGGGTTAAAATCCATCGGTTCAGAACCTGTTTACTCAGATATTCACGGGCCGGGAAAAATCAGTATATTTAAAAATGATACGGAAAAGGCAGAGGCCGTTGCCATTGGAAAAACAATAGAAAAGATGATGGGCGGCACCGGGTTTCATTCCATTGATTTTGGTAAAACACAAGGTAATGGTGATGAACTGGGATTTTCAGATTTTGCCGTTTTGTTCAGGACAAATGAACAAGGAAGGATTATTTTTGATATTCTGGAAAAAGCGGGTATTTCATGCCGATTTGTAAACAGGGCGTCTGTTATGGATCAACAAAATATAAAACAATTGGTTTCCCTTTTGAAAATTATCGAAGAAAAGGGCTGTTTTTCAGATATTGAAAAGATTCTATCCTTGGTAAAACCCTCTATAAGCAAATCTGTTTTTGAAAAATTCAAACTGTGGTCATATGAAAAGAAAATAGGCTTGGATGAGGCTATAAAAATCGCATACCGGTTGCCTGTCCCCGTGCTGGCCCACCATCAACAGAAAAAACTGTTTTATTTTTTAAAAGCCCTTCTGGACCTGAAAAAAAAGTATGTGGGTTTACCTGTCCCTGAAAAGGTGGATTTGATCCAAAAAGAAATATTGATACCGTCCTCTTCCGGCAATAAGACCCTGTTTATGGATGCCGTCAATATAATAAAAAATATTGCCCTTGAAGAAAAATCAAATACCATGGATTTTTTCTCTTTCCTGGCCCTTCAAAAAGACACGGACATCTTTGATAAAAAAATAGAAAAAGTATCATTGAT
>JAAEKY010000620.1 GCA_024227235.1 Desulfobacteraceae bacterium
AGGCAAAAATCAGCCCTAATTCGAAACTTTTGACTCATAACATGTATGGGTTACATAAAGGTTACAAACCTGAAACAATCAACTATTGTTGACACATCATATCAGCAGCCTATTGACAAAACTTATTTTTTCGCTTATTTTATTAGTTAACCCCCTTTTTAAAGGTACGAAATGGATCACATAAAAAATCAAGTGCTTGGCCTTATTGAACAAGGTAGAAGAGATGAATCTATTAAGCTACTTTTTGATCTGGTTGTTGATTCTGCAGAAAAAGGTGATTTTGATAAAGCAGAGAGCCTGAGACAAATCCTTATACAGACAAATTCAATGGCTTTAACTGAAATCGTAGCATCAGGCGAATTTTTAGAAGAAAAAAAATATCATGCAATTGATCCAAATCACAAAAAATACTGGAGAAGACTATATAGAGACTTTTCAAATCAAGAAGCAGTTGAGTTCTATTACAGCCTGAGAACTATAACTATCAAGCCTGGAAAAGTTATCATTCAACAGAACAAATTTAATGATAAGCTCTTTTTTGTCAATGAAGGAAAACTTAAAAATATCTGCAAGTCAGAAAAAAGCGAATTTTTTTTAAAGGAAATCTTTGCAGGAGAAGCTTTTGGCTTACCAACCTTTTTTTTAATTTCTACAGCCACGACATCTGTTATTACTAACAGCAAAGTAAATATTAGCTATATTACCCAAGAAAAACTCTATTCTATAGCTGAGAAAATACCAGGGTTTGACACAAAATTGCATGATATCTGCAAAGGGCTTGTGAGAATCGATCCAGATAAGATAATTAAAAAACAGGGTTTTGAACGCCGTAAACATCAAAGACTTCTTGTTGATGGATGGGTAATGGCTCATCTCATGGGAGCTGATGGCAAACATAGCGAACAACCATTCCAGGGAGCTTTTAATGACTTGTCTGTTGGTGGTGCCTCTTTTACAATAAAATCATCAAGCCAGGAATATGCCCGTTCTTTACTAGGATCTAAAGCCATTATTAAGCTTACATTAAAAAACAATGCAAATGAATCTGTTGGTATTAAAGAAGGATGGATTGTCAGCCTTTGTGACCATCTTTTTGATAATTATTTAATAAGCTTTAAGTTCCAAACGCCCTTATCCAGAAAAATTTTACATCAACTTGTCAAAAAATAAAATTAAGTAATACCAAGTTCTTTTAATCTCTTTTTCATTGGGATACCATTCTTATCAAACCCTCGAATTTTATAATATTCTGGAAGCATTTTATCCAACGGCACAACCTTATTGTCATCATCAAAGTCACGACCCTGTGC
>JAAEKY010000621.1 GCA_024227235.1 Desulfobacteraceae bacterium
CCTGAGCCCATTGCTATCAAAAATTATAGCGGGAAATTTATGGTTCGAGTTCCTCCTGAAATCCATCGTACTCTTGCTATTAAAGCAGCAGAAGCCGGTGTCAGTCTGAATCGTCTCGCTAGTTCTAAGCTAAGCCACTAAAAAAACACACCCTAAAGGATTGACACGACCTGGAAGGTCGTACTCAATCCATTGTTCAAGAAGCCCGGATTCGGATTAAAAATCATGTATAGGGGATTGGTAAAGCAATTGATCTGTAAGATGTGAGCTTTAAAGAAAGATGTTCAAACCGATCGGTGTTAATCTTTCATTTTATGAATCAAAATCAATACAAATTCAGGTAGGTCCAACCGGTATTGTAAAATTTTTTCAGACCCAGGGCGCAACCCTTCGACCCAATTTCAAAAAAGAAACGGTTAAAGCTGATTTCAAATCAATATTCATTATCCCGGTTCTTTGGGCGGGATCATATAAGGCAGGACGGAATACAGATATTCCAGTTCCCCACCGCAGTCTGGACAGGCCGGTATATATTTTTTTATGGTGATTTCAATTTTCAACACCCTGGCACCATTGGCAGTCTCAATGGCAACTCGGATTTTCGCAAGACTGACGGATGAGCAAGGATTCAAAAACCCGTAGTATCGGACCTTCATAAAACCTGTGGGCAGAACATGCTGCAAAAACCGCCGAATAAACTCCATGACAGAAAGTTGGCAGGTTCGCCAGCGGTTACTTTTGACCTTTTTATATTTGAAAGATACCGTTCGATCTTCAACCTTAACAATTCTGGAATTTGATATAGCCACTTTAAACACATAAGGCGCAAGATATTTAACACTTTCAAACCCGGTGCCGATGGGTTGACAATCCACGTTCCACTCAATTTGTCTGGCTTCATAGGGGATCGAGTTCAGCAAACCAGCCTTTTTCATCTGATGTAAGAACTTTGCCTTGTATATTTTTGCCAGCACCTTTTCAGGCAGGAAATAATCCTTTCGGGAACTTTGCCATTGCCTGCCTTTTTTACAGAATGCCCCACCAGGAACAATATAATGAATATGAGGATGATATTGAAGCAGACGTCCCCAGGTGTGAAGGACACCAAAAAAGCCTGGCAGGTCACCCCCAATATATTTTTCATCAGGGCTTAATTTTTTGATAGCCCCGGAGGATGCTTCAAACATGGCGCTGTATGAAGCCTTTTGATGGCTCCGGATAACACCCCGGACCGTATCTGGAACCGTGAAGGTAATCATAAAGTGATGCCCCGGTATCTGCCGTTGGCTTTGAACCTTCAACCACTCCCGTGTCTTGTGGTTCTGACAGGAAGGACAGTGCCGGTTACCGCAGGAACGGAAAATAGAGTGGATCTTGCCGCATTTTTTACACGAATAAAAAATAAGACCGGTATTCCGGGTTCAACATGAGGTGATAGCATTCATGACTTTTTTGTGGTTGGCGGGCATTCGGGAACCAAACCGTTCAAGATACTCGGGAAAATGCATAGTGAAAATGTCTTTAATTGTATCCATAATCACACCACCTTCATCAGATCATTGATGATGCCGTATGCCCGTTCATGACCCTGGGTGGTCAGATGAAGATAAATCATGGTAGTATTGAGGCTGGCATGACCCAAATATTGTTGAATACGGCGAATATTGACACCTGCTTCAAGCAAATGGGTGGCATAGGAATGTCGAAGGGTATGAACCGAAATTCGTTTTTTAAATCCAAGTTGTTTAACAACCCTTCTCAATGCTCCCTGGACTGTAGACTTGGTCATGGGTATCATTGATGTGGGACCGGTTGTTCCGCCCCGACCCAAAGCAGGGAAAATCAAGACAGGATTGCGATGGTGTTTCCAATACTGCCTTAAAATAATCAGCGTTGCCAAAGGCAGGGGAACATATCGATCTTTGGCCCCTTTACCCCGGTGGACATGAATGCTCATACGATCCGCATCAATATCCCTCACTTGGAGATGCAAGGCTTCATTGAGTCTGAGGCCACAGGAATACACCGTTGTCAGAAAGACCTTGTTCTGAGGTGTAGTCACGCTATCAAGAAGAAGATGGATTTCATCAAGACTTAAAACTGATGGCAGTCTTTTTTCCCGTTTGGCATGGACCATGGAAAGAGTATGCCAGTCCCTTTTGAGGACATTAACAAAAAAGAACTTGATGCCACTGTAGCAAATACGTAAAGTTGCGGCAGACCAATTGTTTTTGTTTTTTCGATGGAGGAAATAATCCTGTAACTCATCCTCCGATAGTTTATCAGGGGTTTTACCATAGAACTCAACAAGCTGGCGGATGGACCGGGTGTAGCATTCACAGGTTCTTTCACTCATTCCTGCAAGTTGCAGGGCACGCATGGACTGATTGTAATAATCTTTCATCATAATCTCCTTTAAAATGGTTTTAGGGACAAAACCTGGAAATTATGAATGAAACCTACAGTGTTTTGCAACTTGTAGGATTTTAATTAAACCGAGGGATTCTGCCGCGCAGCGGCTTTCTTGAACCCTCGCTGCAACGGACCGCAAGGGGCGGCTTTTCAGAAATCCGTGACAACTTTGGAACAGTGTTGCTCTTAACAAAATTTAGTGGAACCTTGTTCCCTCCCTTCGGTCGGCGGCCCCTGAGATCAAACCGTTAAATGTCAGAGGAGAAACTAATGTCCAAAATAGGTTTAATTGTTTTAGGATGGATACTTGGTATTCTTTCCACTCTTTTCGCTAGGTGGTTGCAAACAAAAGAGGAAAAAAAGAAAAAAGAACTCGAAATTATTTCAGAAACGTTGAAGTATCTTTTCAAAATCAGACAAACATATAATAATTTAGTTGCTGATACAAAAGTAACTAAAGAGCTATCAAAAAAGTACCCTGAAAAAGCCCCAGTACTCGAAGCGAAAATGCTTGAGGCTTTTAATAAGGACATTGCCAATGATTTTTTCCCGAACTTGATATTTCATTCTTTTCAACTCAAGCGCCTAAAAGATCAATCTTTCTGGCAAGATTTTGAATACTTAATGAATAAGTACGATGCTTTAACGGAAATGACACTTGGAAAAAGAAAAAAGGAAAATTATTCTGAACGCAACAAAGAGATGATGGATTTAATGAAAAACTTTATAGATAAAAGTATCGCAAAAACTAAGGTTTGACATTTAATTCGTTGCAGCGGACAGCTGGGGCGAGCCCCAGTTCCCTCCCGTTGGTCGGCTGCCCGTGAACTCAACCGTTATGGTTTATCTGGAAAAATATGGGTAAAAAAAATCATTTCATAAAAGCCATAATGGCACCTGTTACTGGTCGGTATTTATTCAGTATTTTAACTTTTGTAATTTTCTTTTTTTGCTTCGGCCTTTATCAAACATTTCAGGGCAATTTTTGGTCATCTGAAGTTTTTATTGATGGTATTGAAGCATTTGGTATTTCATTTTTAGTTTTTATCAGTTTTAGGTTGCTTACAAACTAGTTTTAATATTGCGCCAACAACAAAAAACCCAACACATTTTTAATTATTTTAACCTTTTTACGTCACCATAACCATCGCTAAGGACCGCAAGGGGCGGCTTTTCCAAATTCTGTGACAACTTTGAAACAGTCTTGCTCTTAAAGAAATTTAGTGGAACCTTGTTCCCTCCCTGCGGTCGGTGGCCCCTGAACTCAACCGTTGAGTGCTGTAGAATAAGTCATGCCTAACATAAAAACGGGGATCGTTTGGCGAGGAGAATGGCTTCGAATATTTTTTCTGGTAATAAGTTCACGAATAATTAATCTCAGAGGCCATTTTTGATGAGATTTTACTCTAAATTTGAACAAAAAATTGAGTCTGGACTTTTTCTACAGACTCGTTCTGTGTCTTGTCGGCAAAGATAAAAATTCGTGGAAATCTTGACATAATATCAATTTGGTATATACTCTATGGTATAGTTCAATTATTAAGGAGGCTAAAATGGATACAGCAAAATTATTTCTTAATGGTCGTAGTCAAGCTCTTCGATTACCTAAAGCTTATCGATTTGAAGGTAAAGAAGTATATATCAAAAAGATTTCTCAAGGAATTCTTTTAATACCCAAAGACAAAACAGTATGGGGTATTTGGGAAAAAAATCTCAAAAAGTATGACAAACCTTTCATGCGTAATCGAAATCAACCTGATTCTCAACAGGAAAGGCCTGACTTAGATGAACTTTTTGATTGATACCAATATATGTATTTACATCATGAATAGATGCCCTCCAGAGGTTATTCAAAAATTCAAAAATAGTGAGGTTGGACAAATTGCAATATCAAGCATTACTGTTTCCGAACTTCAATATGGTGTTTCAAAAAGTAAATACCGAGGACAAAATTCAAAACGCCTGGATGAGTTCCTGACACCATTTCAGATTTTGTCATTTGATGAATACGCAGCAAAATACTACGGCGAAATTCGTTCTCACCTTGAGACTCAGGGCACCACAATTGGTCCTCTTGATCTACTGATTGCTGCCCATGCGTTAAGCCAAAATTTGGTATTGGTTACAAACAACGAAAAAGAATTCAAAAGAATCCCATCATTAAAAGTCGAAAACTGGGTAGATTAAATCGACACAGAACCAATCATTGCAAGCGGGCCACAAGGGGCGACTTTCCCAAAATCTGTGGTAACTTTGGAACCTTGTTGCCATTAGCAAAATATAGTGGAACCTTGTTCCCTCCCTTCGGTCGGTGGCACCTGAACTCAACCGTTCTGTATCAAAAAGCTCTTCACAATGAACTTGACATATAATTATAATATAATTACAGTGTAAGTATGGAAAAATTGATCTTTGAATGAGACGACACCAAAGATGAAAGCAACCAAACGAAACATGGTGTAGCCTTTGAAGAAGCACAAACTGTATTCTTTGATGAAAGAGCAATTCAATTTGATGATCCAGATCATTCCATTGATGAAGAGAGATTTTTACTTTTAGGCTTTAGCCAAAGGCTCAAAGTACTAGTTGTGTGCCATTGTTATCGCAGTGATGAATCAATAATTCGTATCATTTCTGCACGAAGAGCAACCAAAAAAGAACAAAAAGTATATTTTAGGAGGCCATGATGAGAAAAGAATACGATTTTGAAAATATGAAAGGCCGTAAAAATCCTTATGCTAAAAATTTGAAAAAACAAGTCACTATTCGAATTGGTGTCGATATAATAGATTATTTCAAGAACCAGGCAGAAGAAACCGGTGTCCCATACCAAAATTTGATCAATCTCTATTTGAGAGACTGCGTTCAATCTAACAGAAAACTAACTTTAAACTGGACCCAGTAAGATACAGAACCAATCATTCCAGCGGACCACAAGGGGCGGCTTTTTCAAAACCTGTGGCAACTTTGGAACAGTGTTACTCTTAGCAAAATTTAGTGGAACCCAGTTCCCTCCCTGCGGTCGGTGGCCCCTGAACTCAACCGCTATCTCCATAAATGACACTTGACACATTTGTATAATATAATTACAATGTATGACAACTAAGCACGCAATAAGGAGAAAAACAATGAGTACCGCCGTTTCAGTTAGAATGCCAGATGGTCTTGTTCAGGAGCTTGATTCAGTTGCAAAAACTACCGAAAGATCAAGATCCTTTCATATCCAAAAGGCATTGGAACTATATCTTGAAGACAAGGCTGATTTACAAATTGCACTTGATCGACTTCATGACACTTCAGATCCCATTATTTCAATGGATGAAATGAGAAAGCAACTTAATGTTTAAAATAACATTTAAGAAATCTGTCACAAAAGATTTAAAGAAAATTAGCAGAGATCAGGTTAATAACATATTGGATAAAATTGAATCGAATTTATCCAAAACACCGGAGCAATATCCAGAACTCAAAGGTAAATTTGCTGGTTTACGCAAGTTTAGAGTTGCTAACTACAGAATAATTTTTGCTATTCTTGAAGAAAAAACTGTTCTAATCACCAGAATTAGACATCGAAAAGAGTCCTATAAATAGCTTGAGATAACCCTAAAGGATTGACACGACCTGGAAGGTCGTTCTCAATCCATTGTTCAAGAAGCCCAGTGTCAAAATCCGTGTATAAATACCTTTGATTAACATTTCAACTGGGCAAAGTTCAGAGGGCAGCTATTGATTAATAAAGCGGCACGGGGATAGTCAGTGTAAAAGCAAGTATAACCGGGGAACCGGATGCGGGATATCCGCACATCCGGGACTGTGTGTGGGGTGGGTAAACCCGTATTCCTACCTTGACACAAAAAATTTAAAACCAGATGAAATAATATGTGGCGAACCAATCAACAATAAATGTTTATAACTCCTATTTAAGGCGGATTACAGTGATGATCACGTCCAGTTTATATCCAAATTTAAGATAGCTTTACTGTAGGAAAAGTTCTTTTATTAAAAAAAAGTATTGTAAATTATAAGCTGGCTGTAATATTCTCTCAAAGGTTTAACCTTTAAAAAAGGGAGCTGTTAAATTATCTTAACAATGTCCCGCAATATTTGATTTTTAAAAAAGGAGCACAAATGAATACAATTAAAAAAATGTTTATTGCTATCATCATTTTTTCCATGGTGGGTATTTCAAGCTCTGCTACTGCAGATAAGCTAGATGATGTTATTAAAGCCGGCACCTTAAATTGTGGTGTTGTATTGGATTTTCCTCCCATGGGGTATTTTGATAAAAATAACAAACCGGCCGGATTTGACTGTGATTATTGCAAAGACCTTGCAGATGCCATGGGTGTAAAGGTCAATATTATGAATCTTACCTGGGGAGACAGGATTCCTTCCTTGATTTCAGGTAAAACAGATGTGGTTATCGGGTCGACTTCAGATACACTTGAAAGAGCTAAATCTGTTGGATTTACCGCTCCGTACTTTGTGTTTAAATTTCAGGTTTTTTCAAAGAAAGGCAGTGGAATTAAGACTTTTGATGATTTAAAAAAGGTAAAAGTCGGTGCTGCTTTGGGTACCACCTATGAAACTGAATATTTCAAATATGCTGATGCAAAAGGCTGGGGAAGATCTAATTATACCTCTTTTAAATCTGAAAATGATGCATATTTAGGCTTGTACCAGGGAAAGATAGATGCGCTTATCTCTACGAATGCCAATATTGCAACCAAACTGACCACTAAAGAATTTAAAGATTTTGTTGCTGGCCCCTTTGTTCCCAATTATGACGATATTGTTGGGATTATTGCAAAAAGAAATGAAGTGGCCTGGATTAATTACCTGGATTTATTTTTAATCCATCAAATCAGGGATGGAAATCTTGAGAAACGTTACAAAAAACACTTTGGAGCGTCAACCCCTCCGGAACTTGTAAAATCTCTTTTAGACAATAAATAATTATTAACTATTTTCAACAGGGCTTTTTGTGTTGTTCCAAGCCCTGTTGAAAAAAAAATAAAGATATTTTATGGGTGATTATCAGTTTCACTGGATCATAGTTTACCAGGCATTGCCTCAGATGCTCAAAGGGACCTTTGTTACCTTGCATGTATCTTTACTATCAATGTTCCTGGGTATTATTATAGCGGTATTCCTTTCTCTTGGTAAAATGTCTGAGACAAGGATATTGAACATCATACCCAACATCTGGATTGAAATTGCCAGAAACACCCCTGCATTGTTTCAAATCTATATGGCATATTTTGGATTAGGGGCCTTTGGTATTCATTTAAGCCCCTATGTGTCGGTGCTGAGTGCTTTGGTTTTTATCAATGCCGGGTATCTTGCAGAAACATTCAGGGGGGGATTCCAATCCATCCCGTCAACCCAGCTCATTGCTTCAAGATCCTTGGGGATGACGCGGATAAAAGCCTATCGGTATGTTGTGCTTCCACAAATGTTTCGAAGGGTATACCATCCGATGACGAACCAGTTTGTGTGGTCGATTTTAATGAGTTCTCTTGGTATACTGGTTGGCATGGGTGAACTTTCAGGTGAAACCCAGAGGCTGCAATCCCTTTCGTTCAGAACCCTGGAATTTTTCATGGTTGCTGCAGTGTTGTATTATGTAGTCACTAAATCTGTCCTGCTCTGTTCTGAATTGATTTCCAAAAAAATATTTACAGGTGATATATAATGGGCTTATCTCTTTTTACTCCATTATCCTGGAATGACACAGGTTTTATACTCACCGGTGTTTTAAATACTCTATATATATCTATTGTCGCCATTTTTTTGGGTTCTGTCTTAGGCATGGTCGTTGGGTTTATCCGATCAATTTCAAAACAGTCTTTTAATCTTTTCATGGGCGCTTTTCTGGATATATTAAGAACAGTTCCCTTAATCATTCAGCTGGTTTTATTCAGCACCTATGTAGGTGTCATCGGGTGGCCTCTCAACCCCTTTACATGTGGCTCAATTATTCTTTCCCTTTATACCATGGCATTTATGTCCGAAGTATTCCGAGCCGGTTTCGAAAGTGTATCAGATTCAATGAGAATCGCTTCAAGATCTCTGGGTATGGGGTATTGGCAGACCATAAGATATATTGTTCTTCCTATTGGGATGAGAACAGTTTTTCCTTCCTGGATTGGTGTCTCATTGAGTGTTGTCAAAGATTCCGCTTTGGTGTCAGTCATAGGATACATGGAACTTCTCAGGACATCTGATCAGTTAATCACGAGAACTCAGCAGCCGTTAGAAATACTCTTGGGTGTCGGGCTGTTTTATTTTATTATTTCATATCCCCTGTCATTTTTTGGCAGGCATATGGAAAGGAAAATGGCCATATGATACAGGTTCAAGGGCTTCATAAATCCTTTGGGAATTTAAAAGTGCTAAAAGGTATTGATCTTGAAGTTCAAAAGGGTGAGGTTGTAAGCGTAATCGGTGGCAGCGGCAGTGGAAAATCTACTCTTCTATATTGTATCAATGCCATTGAAAAGATCCAGAAAGGAAAAATCCTGGTAGACGGGATTGATGCCCACGATAAAAAAACTGATAAAAATAAATTAAGACAAAAGCTGGGTATGGTATTCCAGCAGTGGAACTCTTTTCCGCATCTTACCGTGCTGGAAAATGTGACCCTAGCGCCACGAGTTGTGCTTGGCCAGACTACAAAACAGGCCGAAGATCTTGCCAAACAGTATCTGGATCATGTGGGTCTTGGCGATAAATATGATGAGTATCCAACCCGGATGTCAGGTGGTCAGCAGCAGCGGCTTGCCATTGCCAGAACACTTGCTATGAAACCCTCTTACATGTTGCTGGATGAAGTGACCTCTGCGCTGGATCCGGAACTGGTTGGAGAGGTTTTAGACACATTAAGACTGCTTCGTAAAGAAGGAATGACAATGATCTGCGTTACCCATGAAATGGCGTTTGCCAAAGAGGTGTCAGATCGGATTGCGTTTGTTGAAAAAGGTATAATAGAAGAAATCGGTGACGCTCACCAGGTAATAGAAAATCCAGCCAATGAAAAAACACAAAGATTTTTAAGCAAGGTTCTTTGAAGTGGCTTAAAACAAGCTAATCCTGATGAGCAGTTTTTCGCTGTGAAGACTGGATAAGAAGTCCAGCAATGACCAGAACAAGCCCTACCAGAGTTGATATAAAAATCTGTTCGCCTACCAGAAAATAGATAAAGATCAAAGAGCCGAATGGGGCAATAAAAATCAGGTTGGCTATTTTGGCAGCGCTGTGGGTCAGTTTCAGGGCCATCAGCCACAAGACAAAAGCAAGGCCCATTTCAAAAATACCGATATAACAAGCACCGGCCATGCCATAAGCAGGCAGTAGCATTGTGCCCTGGGTAAAAAATAGATACAGCCCAATAAACGGAAGAGCGCATAAAAAGTTTAAGAAAAGTCCGGCAACCGGATCTCTTGTGTCCTTTGTATTGAAGATCCAGTACAGGGCCCAGAGAAGGGTGGACAATAAAGCAAGGCCTACGCCATACGGATTGTCAAATTGCATGGAGAAAATATTGCCTTTGGTGGCAATGACCAGAACTCCGCTGTAGCTGAAAGCTATGGCGAGCCATTGCTTTCCCTGAACTTTCTGCCCTAAAAATGGAATGGAAAGCAGGCTTAGGGTAATGGCCCATGTGTAATTTATGACCTGGGCCTGCTGAGCTGGTAAAAGATCGTATGCTTTAAAAAGCACCAGGTAATAGGCAAAGGGATTTAAAAGGCCAAATCCGGTTGACATGGCCCAGTCCTTAGCTTTGAGCCCTTTCAGTTTGTCCAGTTTTTTCTGAATCAGGAGAACCAGGAAAAGAACCAGGGTTGATACAATAGATGAATAAAAGACCAACTGTGCTGGATTGATATACCTTAATGTAATTTTACTGGCACTGGCAATGGTAGACCAGAAAGCAATAGTGGTCAGGGCATATGCATATGCTTTAGTTTGTTTGTTCATGGTTGGTTTGGTTCCTAAATGGACTACTTGCCCAGGTAAGCCTCCCGGATTTTAGGATTATTCAGCATTGTTTAGGGCCTGGTGGCCAATTTGTTTTTCCAGGTTGCTTCATCTTTTCAAATCAACCCAGATTGTGTAATCTATACAAAAATTCTATAAAAAACCAGATAAAAAAATTGGTTATCCTTTCGGGGATACAATAATTATAAAAGCTTTAACCCTATTCAAAATATTATGATGAACTCAAACCAGGAGGTAAAAATGCTGCTTACTAGCACTGAAGAAATACCTGGCAAAAAATTATTGCTTTTTTCGCCGTCTTCTGCGTTTCACGTCGGGCACATAGCCAGTTTAGCTTCCTCCTCGTGCCTTGAAGACGACAAAAATATCTGCTAATTTGGGGTAACTTATTTAATTTTTGTTCCTCATTCAAAGGTCTCTCATTATATATAAAGGAGAATTATTGTGAGAATAACAAATTGTTTAAAATATAGCCTTAGCCCATTGTTTCTGTGCCTGTTGTTTATTTTTACAATTGTTCATCCCTGTTATGCGAATAAGGCGCCCAAAATTCCGGAACAACTCAAACCTTGGGTGGACTGGGTGCTGCATGATAAGCAGGAACAAGTGTCTTGTATTCCTGAATATAATGATGCCGATATCTACCACTGCAGCTGGCCGTCCACACTTAAAGTGAGGTTGACCAATAATGGCGGTGAGTTCATACAGTCCTGGCTGATACACCATAAAACCTGGGTGCCTCTGCCAGGGAACCATCGTTGGTGGCCCCGGGATGTTGAGGGTGACGGCAAAAAGAAAATTGTAGTTGAAAAAAACAAGACGCCCCATATTCAACTGACTCCAGGGGATCATACCATAACAGGCCGTTTTGTATGGTCTGGCCTGCCTGAAAAACTGCAGATCCCGTCTCAATCCGGACGTGTTTCTTTAACCGTTAATAATGAAAAGATCGGATTCCCAAATCTGGATGCTGAGGGCCGGTTGTGGCTTAAGAGATTACGGGTTGAAGAAAAGATTGAAAACAGGTTGAAAATAGAGAGTTTCAGGTTGATAGAAGATTCAATACCGGCAAAGGTTTTGCTCTATATCACTCTTGATGTGGCAGGCTCGGCAAGACAGATCACACTGGGTCCATTATACCGCCCCACACAGTTTACTCCGATTTCATTAAAGAGCACACTACCGGCCCGGTTGGAGCAGGACGGCAAGATGCGTATGCAGGTGAGGCCAGGGCAATACACTGTTCGTGTAAGCCTTCGGCATGAAGGCCCTTTGGGTAAGTTTTTGTTTCATCCCTCGGATAAAGGGTGGTGGCCCCAGCAGGAAATCTGGTCATTTAAAGCCCAGCCGGATTTTAGACTTGTTGAGATAAAAGGCGTTCCGTCAATTGATCCGCTCCAGACATCCGTGCCAAAGGCATGGCATAAATTCCCTGCTTATAGGTTGTTGCCCGGGGAGATCATGGAGTTCAAGGAAATCAAACGGGGTGACCCGCAGCCGGCACCGGACCAGCTGACATTGGATCGTAGTTTATGGCTTCGTTTTGATGGAACAGGGTATACGATTCAGGACAAGATTACAGGGGTGAAAAATACCAATTGGCGGCTGGAAATTGACCCGGCCATCGCCCTTGGCAGAGTGGCTGTAGATGGAAAGGAACAGGTAATTACCCAGCAGGAAGGGTCAGACAAGGTGGGTGTTGAATTGCGAAACGGGATATTAAACCTCACTGCTGACAGTCTTATTAAAGGGACGATTTCTTCTCTCCCGGCCACAGGGTGGGACCATGATTTTCAAAAGGTCAAAGGGCAGCTGCGCCTGCCGCCGGGATGGAAACTGCTGAATGCAACCGGCATCGACAATATCCCTCGGACATGGGTGAAGCGCTGGACACTGCTGGATTTTTTCATGGTGCTGATTTTTACCATTGCCCTTGCAAAACTATTTTCAAAACCCCTTGCCGGGATTGCGTTTATCACTCTGGTCTTAACCTACCATGAACCGGGTGCGCCCCGTTATGTCTGGCCGGCATTATTGATTGGTTTTACCCTGCTCAAATATCTGCCAGACGGAACGTTTAAAAAAGTGGTGAAGCTCTACCAGTGGTTAACCATTTTAATCCTTGTCATTATAGTAATCCCCTATGCCATTAATGCATTGCGCATCGGTATCTATCCCCAGCTGGCAAGACCCTGGGCATCCATGAACGATTCTTCCCGGCAGCAAAAGGCCTCTTTTTCTCGATTCCAAGAAATGGATATGGCCGAACAAATGGCATCGCCACAGGGAAAAAAGCGTCAGGCGGCCATACCGTCTAAAAATATTCGTCAAAAGAAAAGCAAAGGTTTAACCTCACAGCTTTCAAGTCGGCCATCTACCTATTACGGTACAAAGGTTATGCAACATGATCCAAAGGCCCTGACCCAGACAGGGCCTGGCATGCCCAGGTGGATGCCGTTTGAGACCGTGAATTTCAGCTGGTCCGGGCCGGTTACCCGGGATCAGATGATCTCATTTACCCTTATCGGCCCAAAGATAAACCTGGTCCTGGCTTTTGTGCGGGTACTCCTCATCATTGTCCTGGCCCTTGGTATGCTGGGTTTCCAGTATAGATCCAAACAGGGATTCAAGTTTTCGGGCATGAAATCTTTGGCAGTGGTTTCATTTATGCTGGTGATTTTAATGATCCCTTATCCGGCAAAAGCCGGGGAAATTCCTTCACCCCAGATCCTGGAAGAGCTCCAGCAACGGCTTCTTGAAAAAGATGACTGTTATCCTGCCTGTGCAGAGATGTCGGATGTTTCCATCACCATCACCCATGACCGGTTGACAGTAAATGCCCGCATAGACGCACAACTGGATGTGGCCTTCCCTGTCCCGAGCCATATAAAACACTGGTTGCCCAATGATATCATGATAGATAATGTTCCTGCAAAAGGCCTTATGCAAAAGGAAAACAGATTATGGATGTTGATTCCAGCGGGCAGACATCTGGTGACTTTTGATGGCCCTATACGAAAACAGAATACAGTACAGTTGCCGTTTCCCTTAAATCCCCACGGGGTAACCATTAAGGCGGATGGATGGACCGTGGACGGTGTACATCCCGATGGAACTGTGGATGCCCAGCTCCAGTTTAAACGGATAATCGAACAGACACACAAACAGATCCAGATCCTTGAAACAGGTATTCTCCCGCCGTTTGCAATAGTTGAACGTACTATTCTTTTGGGGCTTGTCTGGAAAGTTCAAACCATGGTTCACCGCGTCAGCCCCACAGAATCCGGGATGGTGCTGGATATCCCTTTGCTGCCAGGAGAATCCGTTACCACTCAAGGTATCCAGGTCACAAAGGGTGTTGCCAAAATAAATTTGAGGGCTGATCAGAAGACTCTTTTCTGGGAATCCTTTTTAGAACCCGCAGAACAGCTTTTGCTTGAACACAAAAAAACAGGTGACTGGACAGAAATCTGGAAGGTTGATGTCAGCCCTGTTTTTCACCTGACATACGAAGGCATCCCGGTGATCCTGCACAAAACAGGTAATAGGTGGTATCCCACCTGGCACCCATGGCCTGGAGAATCGGTCCGGTTGAAAATGTCGCGGCCTGCCGGTATTGCAGGACAGACATTAACTATTGAATCAAGCCATCTTGAATTGCGTCCGGGTCAAAAAACTACAGCTGCAACGTTGACCCTAATGGTTAAAAGCAGCCAGGGAGGCCAGCATACAATTGTACTGCCGCCAGATGGTAAATTGCAGGAGGTTAAAATTAAGGGGCGGATTCAGCCTGTGCGCCAGGAGGGCCGGAATGTATCGCTTCCCATCACACCGGGTCAGCAGATTTTTGAGCTAAAGTGGCTTGAAACCGCGGGTATCGCAACGCAATATCAAAGCTCCCTTATTGATTTGGGCGCTATCAGTGTCAATGCAAGCGTGGATGTTAACCTCCCGCGAAGCCGCTGGCCACTGTTCATCGGGGGAGAACAACTGGTGGGCCCTGCGGTATTGTTCTGGTCTGTGCTCATCATTATTGTACTGGTTGCATTTGGTTTGTCTAAAACCGGTTGGACGCCACTCAAATTTTATCATTGGTTCCTACTGGGTATGGGACTTTCCATGAGCAATCTTGTGGCCGCTATCCTGGTGGTGGGCTGGCTCATTGTACTGGGATTCAGAAAAAAAGCCGATACCCTTGTGGGGCACAGGTTCAATTTAATGCAGATCGCAATAGCAGTCCTGACTATTGCGGGTGTGGGTTCCCTTGTATTCGCCATATCCCAGGGACTGCTTGGTCATCCGGATATGAATATTGTGGGCAATGGGTCAAATCATGCTCTTTTAAGATGGTACCAGGATGTGAGTGATGCCACGCTCCCCAGAGGTTGGGTGTTTTCAATCCCCATGTTGACCTACAGGATTGCAATGCTGGCCTGGGCGCTCTGGATATCATTCTGGCTCATCGGTATTCTAAAGTGGGGGTGGCAGCAGTTTTCATCACCAAAGATGTGGCAACACATACCATTGAGAAGAAAAAAAAGAGCTGAAAAGACAATCCCATGAAAACTGCACTAACGTCCTATAAACTCGCAAAAGGGATTTACATCATCCCCATCGTCATGGTATACAGGCCGCTTTTGGGTATGGGGATAATTATGAACGCTTCCATTGGGAAGTTATGTTAACCACGATCCTGGGCCGGGTTGCCTTTGCATCTGCTTTGGAAAGATATTTTTTTCGAACCCCACTCGTGTTGAAACCCTTCTTTTCTGGCTGGCAGCCACTGGTCTTTTCTGGCAGACATACTGGGCAGACGCTGCAGGTTTTATTGCATTGTCAGCCGCTTGTGTATTTCAGGGATTTTATCATGTTACACCAAACACTAAACCAAGGCTTTAATAATGGAAAACAGCTTAAACAAAGTAATGCCGCTTAAAAAGGCGATTAAAACATTTGTAAAAACCGGCGCCCATATATCCATTGGGGGATTTACCATAAATAGGAACCCCATGGCAGCTGTTTATGAAATTATCAGACAAAAAATTAATGACCTGCACTTATATGCCCACTCAAATGGCATGGGCCTGGATGAACTCATCGGTGCAGGCTGCATTTCAAAGCTTGAAATCGCATATGCAGGAAATGGGAAAGCCGCTCCGACTTGTATTTGTTTTGCCCGGGCAGTCCAGAATAATACAATTTTATTTGAAGATTATTCAAATTATATGATGAGCCTGAGATTTATGGCCGGTGCCATGGGCGTCCCTTTTTTGCCTACACTTTCAGGATTTGGCTCAGATATCCTGACAAAATGGGGTTTTTCAAAATCCATGCGGAAAGAGGATTCAAAAATCGTGAATAAAAAACTCGCAGTAGTAGACAATCCTTTTGGAGACTGGGCAGGTGCATCTAAAGTGGTTCTGGTACCGGCGATCAACCCGGATGTTACCATCATTCACGTTCAAATGGCAGATGCCATGGGTACATGCAGTATTCAAGGGCTTACCTTTTCGGACATTGAACAGGTAAAGGCCTCCAGACATGTTATTGTGACGTGTGAAAAACTGGTTGAAAAGGCTGAATTAAGACAGAACCCTGACTTAAATCAGATCCCCTTTATTCATGTGTCAGCGGTGTGCCATGTTCCTATGGGAGCATATCCGACTGCTGTATTTGGCCATTATGACTATGATTCTCAGTATTTGCGCAGATTTGCATTGGCCGCAAAAACCACTGATAAATTTAAAGAATACCAGGCTGATTGCATTTATGGTGTCAAAGACCATGAAGCATTTTTGAAGATTATTGGTCAAAAACAGATTGATAAGATCACGGCAGACCCAAGAACCGGTTACTCGGTTAATATGAAAAGGGATTAATATGAATAAAGATCACCCATATACCCCCAGAGAAATTATGACCATTATGGCGGCAAGAGAAATAAAAAACGGGGATATCGTTTTCAGCGGCACAGGCATTTCCATGCTGGCAGCCATGGCAGCCAAAAACATCAATGCACCTGAGAGTGTGATTTTCTTTGAAACCGGGGCAATAGATTCCCTTTTGGAAGAACTGCCCTTTGCGGTATCTGATCCCCGGATCATGTACTGGGCTGCAGCAAACTCCCAGCTGACAGATGCCTTTACCACCATGCAGAACAGGATAACAGGAGATAAGGTCATTGCCATACTTGGCGCTGCCCAGATCGATATCCATGGAAACCTTAACACCACCTGTATTGGAGACTATTTTTCTCCAGACATACGATTTGCTGGCAGCGGTGGCGGGTGTGACGTGGCCAGTTTTGTTCCCCGATGCATTGCATTTATGCAACATGAAAAACGAAAATTTGTTAAAAAACTTGATTATCTTACAAGTCCTGGGCAACTTGAGGGAGAAAAAAGCCGACAGGCAGCAGGCTTACGGTCCGGTGGTGTAAGCGTAGTGGTAACCAATCTTGGTGTAATGCGGTTTGACAAAGACAGCGGCAGGATGTATCTGGATAAATTTTACCCCGATATCGCACCGGAAAAAATACTTGAAAATACAGCATTTAATATGGATATTTCAAAGGCAACCCAAGCCGACCCTCCCACAATAAAAGAATTGAAAATCCTGAGGGAGGAGTGTGATCCACAAAGACTGATACTTGACTGACAACCACATATAATCTTGTTTTCAATAAAATTGCTGCGATGAACTGAACAAGAGAAAGAAAAATATATGGTGGTGCTGCTCCAGATTTTAAAACATCATTCTTGACTTCATATATGTGTTTAAATAAAGTTATTATACCCTGTTTTAGTCATTGCAGGAATTTTTAGTAACCTTGAAGGATTTGCAGATACACAGCGACACGGTAGTTTATTTTACAGCATGGTGTTTTTGTTGACTGTTTCCGGAATGTTTGGTCTGTTCATGTATATTGCAGGTTTAATGGCCATTAAGCTTTATCCAAAGATTCTTCCAATCAAGGAATAAAAGTGCATCAAAAATTAGTAAAACGGTTTTCTTTTTTTGGTCGTATAATCATCGTAGTTTTTTTTGTTTCGATAGCATCATGGCTTCAAAAAATTGAGTCATATGATATACAAAAAGACCTTATCGATTTGAACCTGATTGCATCAATTAGAGGTGAGCCGACAAAATATACTTTCAAAGATCAATCAGTATACTCAAATACAATTGGATGGCTTGATAAAAATAGACCTGAATTATCGAATCTGAGAAGAACGGCAAGAGGAGAAATTTTTGATTGGTTAAAAAATCAGGGCCTATCATCTAATCTTGCTTTTCGTTTAGCAGGAAAAGAGCCACAATCTGACAGCCAAACAATCCCTTTTTACTTCATACAGTTTGTTGACCGTAAATCAGACACAGACTTAACAAGCCAAATTAAATTGGTGTCGTTTGGTTCTGTAAATGAAGTCATTGATAAACTTGATTCTCTTGCAACGCCGACAAATATAATTTGCGTTAAAAAACTAAACATAGATTCTTTGCCTGAATTGCCTCCTGATATTTTCAATGATCGTAGGGCGACAAAGGAATTGGCTGTTAGTTTGTTTGGAAATGAATTATCTGTTCGATTAAGAAGAATCTATCGTAATGCTCCAATACAGACAATGCCAGACAAGTTTTTTTTCCCTGTTGAAACTGAGTTAGTTGTCGGGCCTTCTTATATTGAGCTTAAGACGCCTTCTAGTCCTCTTAATATTTTCTTAATAAAGCTATATCAATCTGATGAGAGGAAGAGGTACCTTCGAAAAACATATGGCCACATGCCTATAGGAGAAGCTCAAAAAATTATTGCTGATTCGCTCACTCAAGCATATAAGCGCATATCAATTTTAGGGTTTTCATTTTCTACCCGTAAATTCCCATTTGCTGTTGTGTTTTTTTGCCTGATATCATTAATAGCCACTTTATTAATACTCCGAAGACCTTGGTTAATGAGAAAAACAGATTCATTTGATAACCAATCAGACTCAAAAATGGAAGAGCCAGATAGTCTTTTATATGGAAGTATATATTTGAGGGCATTCATTTGGATTGTATTGCCAGTGGTTTCCATTTTTGCAGCGATTCCGATAATTCCGATAACAATAAATGAGCAGATATTAATTTATTCTTCTGGGGCGATAATTTTTCTTTTGGGATGCACCACAGTCATTATAAGTAAAGATCTTTAAAATTTCTCAAATAAAAGAATATAATATCAAAGCTTGATTTTTGTAATATTAATTTTAATAAAGGGGCATGATTAATTATTAAATCGAGGTGATAAAAAAGCATGGATACCCATGACAATCCGGTTCATGATGAATTGGAACGACTCCCCAAAGAAAAGCTTATCGAGCTTATAAAAATGTATTCAAAAAACTGGCACACGTGTGACGGCCTCTGGTTCACTGGTGTAGAGAAAAGATATGGTACGGGCATGGCCCTTGAGATCGATATAGACATGTGGAAGATATCGTCAAGAATCGAAGCAAAAAGAATAAAAGAGATACTTGGTATTCCAGATAACGGAGGCCTTGACGCAGTGCTTCAGACCGTTAATTTAATGAGCTGGGCGGCCAAATGTGAATATCGGGTTGAGAATGGAGATGGAACAAGGCGTCTGACTGTTATTTCATGCCCCCCCCAGGAGGCGCGCATCAAATCCGGTATGGGTACGTTTGACTGTCGACCAACATTTGAAATAGGTTTCAGCAATGTCGCGAGCATTATTGATCCAAATGTTACGGTGTCGTGTAAATATTGTCCGCCAGGTCCCCATCCTTCGGACAGCTGGTGCCAGTGGGAATTCAAAATTGATCACTAAATGGGAAAAAATAATTAAATACAGCATACAGCTAAGACACTTACACCTGGTTTAATCCACCTTAAAGCCACAGGAGCACAAACCATGAAAAAAATCACTCTATATAATTGTTGTTTTTACATATCTTATTGTCAACCCTTTTTCGGCAATTGCATATGCTAAAACAATTGGTATATTATCAGCGATGCCTGCTGAGCTGGAAAGCCTAAAAGACAAAATTTCTATGAAAAATAGAAATTTCCGCAGGAATTGTTAAAGGTAAAATAGGGTCTCATTCGGTATATGCAACACTTTCAGGAATAGGCAAAGTGAATGCCGCAGCAATGGCCCAAAAATTAATTTCAGAATATAAAATTAATATTCTCATATTTTCAGGTGTTGCAGGAGGAATCAACCCAGCGTTTAATATTGGCGATGTTGTTTTTGTGACGCAAGCGTTTCAACATGATTATGGATACCTGGGGGAAACGTTTAAAATGCACGCAGTTGGAACTGTTCCGGAAATTGGTATTGGTACTGGAAATGAATTCGTCTATTTTGATCTTAGCAATTTTTTTTTGGCAAAAAAGCGTTTTAGCTGAAATGAAAAAGAATGCTGCTAAATTTTCAAAAAAAGATCTGATTAATCTTCTCATAAGTTTGACTTCGACTCCGCAGCTGATTAGAATGTGAGAATGATTATCAAAAAGATTGGAAAACTCAGTGATGGATTTTATGCAGTAGGTTCCCCAACCACACCGGTATATCTTTTAGATGGACCTTTACCTGTCATTTTTGATGGCGGTTTTACAGCCTTTGCGCATCGTTATGAAGAAGGAATCAAAGAAATCCTTGGTGACCGGGAACCGGCCTATCTTTTTTTAACCCATTCCCATTTTGATCATATCGGAGCTGTAAGTCATCTGAAAACAATCTGGCCCAAGCTTCAAATAGGTGGTTCTAAAAAGTGTCACGAAATTCTGTTAAAAAAAAGCGCTGTTCAATTGATAAAAGATTTATGCTTTGAAAGTACAAAAAATTTTAAGGAAATGGGCGTTAGTTCTCTTAATGAAAAGCCTTTTGAGCCATTTGATTTAGATATCCTGATCAAACCGGATCAAAAGATAGCGCTGTCCGCCAATCACTCTTTGACAGCTTTAAATACACCCGGTCATACTTGGGATTTCGTGAGCTACTGGATTCCGGAACAGAAAATCCTTGTTGCTTCAGAAGCAGTGGCTGTTTACGAGGATGACGAATCAATACAATCTGAATTTTTAGTCGATGTTGATGCATATCTTAAATCATTGGAAAAACTTGAAAGCCTGGGCGCGACTGTTCTGTGTCCAGGCCATTTTGCGGTTTTCACAAACAAAGATGCCATTGATCATATTCGAAACTCAGTTAAAGTAACGCATGATTATTTAACCATGACACAGCGGTTCATTGTCCAGGAAAAAAGCGATATTAATCGTGTGGTTTCCAGGGTCAAGGCTGTTGAATGGGATAACCGCCCCTGGCCAAAACAACCGGAGTCTGCTTATATTTTAAATACCCGGCAAAGAGTGAAAACCATCTGGGAGCGGATGAAAAAACATGGCGTTTCCAAATGATAGATTCAACTTGGAACGGGATTTGAGGCTGAAAGATGCGCATGCATACATGAGTGAAAATTTTTGCCGCAAATACTGCCGGAAACTAATTAAAATATTTTATTTCGGAACATTAATATGAGAACTGGTATAGAAGGGTGATATATATGACTCCTGGTATTAATGCTGCTAAGAAGGCAAAAATATTTTACAAGATTCATGAATACACCCATGAATCATCAAATGAATCATATGGGGCTGAAGCGGCCGAGAAAATGGAGGTTCCAGAAGAGCGGATATTCAAAACACTCATAATAAATATTGGTGGAAAAGACCTGGCCGTTGGTGTGGTCCCTGTATCGTCCATGCTCAATATGAAACTTATTGCAAAAGCAACAGGAGCAAAAAAAGCACAAATGGCAGCAGCATCAGATGTAGAGCGGTCAACAGGATATGTATTGGGAGGTGTAAGTCCATTGGGTCAAAAAAAGAAACTTAAAACAATCATTCATTCATCGGCAAAACAGTATTCAACGATTTTTGTAAGTGCGGGTCGCAGGGGACTGCAAATCGAGTTGATCCCAAAAGATTTAGAAAGATTGACCAATGGAAAGTTTACTGAAATATGTCGGTAAGTTATGAAATGCCCGATGTTAATGGCAAAGTTGAAAGAAAGGGATATAACAAAAACAATCATCATGCCAAAAAGTAAACGTCACAAATATGAACGAGTCAAACAATTGCCCAATGTGACATTTTCAGAGTTTGGGATATCCCAATCACCTTACCTTTATCCCTGGTATGACAACCGTTATGAGAGCATGGAAAAGGTCCTTGAATTGGGGTGTGGCAAAGCTGAGCACAGCCTTGCATTTGCTGCTGATAATCCTGGAAACCTTTATGTGGGAATCGACAGCAAGAGCCCTCGCATCTGCGTTGGAGCAGAAAAAGCAATGGATAAGGGTCTGGAAAATATTTTTTTCCTTCGCGCTCACATTGAGCGCATTGAACAGTTTTTTATTGAACACTCAATCCATCAGATATGGCTGACATTTCCTGACCCGCACCCAAAAAATCGGTCCATAAAAAACCGGCTGTCGGCTCCCCAATTTTTAGACGCCTATGCCTCCTTGCTTATTCCGGGAGGAACCGTGTTTCTTAAGACAGACAGTGAACTGTTTTACACCTATACACAAAAATCTGTTGAACTATGGGGAGGCCGTGTGATAGCCAAATCAGATAATATTCATGAAGCCGATGACCATCCTTTATATGCCCGTAACATCGTTTCTGCTTTTGAGAAGGCTGCAAGGTTAAATGGATCGCCAATAAAGTACCTGGCATTTCAATTAACCCCACAGATGTATACACCATTTGGGTAAACTGAAAACACATGATAATTTATACGGATAAGGTGACAAAATGAGCGTGATGTACGAGGAATTAGATTTTCAACCCACACCCATTGGTGACCTGATGTTGCGCCGCCGTAAATTGATTCAACTCGGTGGGCTTGATATCTATGAGGTTAAACTGGGAGAGGATTTTTTGATGACCAGCTTGTTTCATGAGGCTGAATTTCAGCTTTCTAAGCTGGGGCTTGGCCTGCTTGAAAAAGAAAATCTTGATGTTGTTATCGGAGGGCTCGGATTGGGGTACACAGCTGTTTCCGCACTGGAAGATCAGCGTGTATCCTCACTGGTTGTCGTAGAGTATCTACAAGGCGTGATCGACTGGCACCAAAAAGGGCTTGTCCCGTTGGGTAAAACTTTAACAAAAGATTCTCGGTGCCGTCTGGTGCAAGCCGATTTTTTTGCCCTGTCCCGCAATGTGTCGAAAAGTTTTGACCCTAAAAATCCTGCACATAAATATGATGCCATTTTGTTAGATATAGATCACACACCAACGCGCGTATTACACCAGACAAACACCCGTTTCTATACTGAAAAAGGATTAGGGGAGCTGGTCCAGCATTTGAACCCTGGAGGGGTATTTGGTCTCTGGGCAGATGGTTTTCCAGAAGACTCTTTTACCAGGCTTTTAGAAAAGGTGTTTAAACGCGCCCAGGCGCACACCATCACCTTTGATAATCCTTTAACCGGCGGTACGTCTGAGGGCGCGGTCTATGTGGCACAAGTTGCATAAAAAATTTAATAAACATTAAGTTAAGCCCAATATTGAAAAAAACTGTTGGATTAAGTTTGTATCGCCTTCACCCAGGTGGTAGGATCAAAAAAATATGAAAATTGAATAATACAAAAGGAGAGATATAACCGATGACAGATATTACAGACCCATATGGATGGGACGCATCAATGAAAGTTTCCCTCTATGATAAAATTCGTCAGGATATGAAGAGTGCTATGGTTAAAAAAGATACAGCTGTTCGGGATACCATGCGCCTTATCATGGGTGCCTTTCCCAGTCTGACAGTCTCTATCACTCTTGAGAGTGGGAAAAAAACAACCCGGGTGAAAAAACCTGACGAGATAACCGATGACGATCTTTTGAACATTATCCGTAAATTTGTCAAATCAGAAAAAACCATGCTCGAGATAAAAAAAGAAACCACTTCAGACTATATAGAGCTGCTAAACTTATACCTACCCAAAATGGCGACTTCGGAGGATATTGAAGCATGGATCACGGATAATGTCGACTTTTCTAAGTTCAAAAGCCCCATGCAGGCCATGGGAAATGTTATGAAACATTTTGGAAAACTCGCAGATGGCAACCAGGTAAAACAAATCCTCCAGAAAATGGGGCAATCTTAACAACGATCAACAAAAAGAGTCTATTTTAAATTGAAAGATCAAAATAAAATAAATATCGATACCATGCAGAGGTATTTACCCTATGGCTATTTTTGGAAAGAATGGATTTATCCGGAAACAAGAAATTGCTTTTGCTAAAAAACTTCTTGTCTGGCAATATGAGACGTCAGGCGCAGCTTTACCTGATGATGCAACGATATTCGCTCATGCAGAAAAAATTGTGGACGAGGCCCATTTAATAGCAAAAAAAAAGGGCAGCAATATTCTGGAGATTATAAAAGAGGCAGTAAAGGATATAAAAAATAAAAAAGGTCTATGAAATTAAGTATAAAGGGACCTTTGAATAATGTTCAATTTTGTTTTATTGCAAGGAAGATTAAAAATTATAACCAGAGGATTATATATTGTAATTTTGACTGTGTTAATTTCATCACCTGTTGAAACAAAAGAATGTGTGATTCTTCTTCATGGTTTAGCCAGAACCCAAGGCTCATTATCAAAGATTCAAACAGCATTGAATGATGGGGGTTACCATACAGTCAATAAAGGTTACCCTTCAACAAAGTATGAGATTGAAAAGCTTGCAAAAGACATAATACCAGAGGCTTTAGCAATGTGTCCATCAGGTGAAAAAGTCCATTTTGTAACCCATTCGATGGGGGGGATTCTGGTTCGCCAATATTTGAAATCAAACACGATTAGCAATTTGGGCCGAGTTGTCATGTTGGGTCCTCCCAATAAGGGGAGCCAGGTAGTAGATAAACTTAAAAACACACCGGGTTTTAAGTTTATAAATGGCCCAGCCGGTATGCAGCTTGGTACTGGGAAAATGAATGTTCCAGATCAGATTGGTCCTGCTAATTTTGAACTTGGTATTATAGCGGGGACAAAAAGCGTCAATCTTATTCTATCAAGGATGCTACCCAATCCTGATGATGGTAAGGTCTCAGTAGAAAATACAAAAATCGAAGGTATGTCTGATCATATATCACTTCCAGTAACACACCCATTTATGATGAAAAATAAAAAAGTTATAGATCAGGTTATATATTTCTTAAAACACGGTGTGTTTGATAGAGAAAATTTAAACGAATAGGTATTTTCTGCATTCTCAAAAAGGGTCTTGCCTTGAAGACCCCTTTTTTATTTTGTGCGCCAGGCATGGCGCGCAGCGCCTGATTGGCGCTATTCAGGCGGATAGAGATCCGTCTGGGAGACTTGGAG
>JAAEKY010000622.1 GCA_024227235.1 Desulfobacteraceae bacterium
AAATATCTTTTAAGTTAAGAATAATGTAAATATCCTTAAGTTTCAGATTTATTTAAAATCAGCACCGTACGTTTTCACGTTTTATTGACTTTCTGGTAAGTTTTTTATCTTTTAATAGGAAAAATATTACCATTTTTGTGTAATAAATGTAATAGATTGGCTTCCCGAGATATTTGATTAATCAAGAGAAAACCCAATCTGGACAGTGTCTTTGAATAATACGCATAACGGTATGAATATTGCATTTAATGCTTAGAATGGAAGTCTAATTACAACATGAACTCACTATTGAGTGTGGGCGCATAATTAATTATAGGAACTGGAAAGGTTTATCTGAAAAAAAAGGAGAGGAAAAATTATGTGGCGAAAATTATATCTTAAAATTAGTATTGTTGCATGCACACTAATTTTTTTATGCGCATTTAATGTTTCAGCTGCTATGTGGGGGGCAGAGACGTCAGTGGCAACCTTCGATGCACCTAGCTATTATACTGGCTTTGTATTTTCCACTGATGGATCTCAAGGTGTTGCCAATGCATACAGCTCTTTTTCTGACGGGCGTGGTCATGGACAAGCATCTTCTACACTTGGGCTTGCGCCGGAACTCAAGGCAGAAGCCTACCATACATCTGGAATGGCAGGTGCTTGGGGCAATGCCTGGGCAGTTGAAGAGTATACTTATACAGGAGCAACTGGCAGGGATATTACTTTGAATGTTAATCTGACGGCAGATGTTTATAATCCATCCGGAGATTCAAACCTTGGTGCTTCTGCAGAAGTGTTTGCTATACAATCTGTTGGATTTGAATATTTTCTTGACCCAGGCACGCTATTTTATGAGATTGGTGCCGAATTAATGGTAGGAGCACCTGATGATGGGGATCCACACTCAAGTCGGGTAAATTTGGATCTCCCTGATACAGTAACCAACGGGTCTGAGTCAGGTTCAATGACTTTCTGGGTGGACCCTGGGGAAACATTTTATGTTTTAGCCAGTCTGTTTACCGGAGCTGCCAACAGCCAATCTTATGCGGATGCCTTTAATACGTTGAATCTTAACTTTGATTCGACAACAAATTTGACCGCTGGAAGTTCTTCAGTTCCAATACCTGGAGCGATTTTACTATTGGCCTCAGGTTTGATAGGCCTTGTGGGTTTGAAAAGAAGAAAATAGCAAACTTTTTAAAATATATTCAGGAGGGTAGAATTTAAAATAATCCTACCCTTTTTTATTTGGGCATGCATTTTGAACAAATAAAAAAACTTCAAACTCAAGGATAGTTGTCCATGGTTGACTGCCATAAGGTATTCAGAGTATCAATGATACCATTTCTAATCTTGATTAAATAATTAAGCGTTGACTTCTGGGTATATTGTGTGAGATTTGCACTCAAGGGTTATTATCCCAAAATGTTAGTCTCTATTTAGAATAAAGCCACAGTTTGTACATTTAAAGACTTTTTTTTTCATTAGTAGGAGCCAACCGATAAGAACTCCCACCAACGAACTGATCCCAATGAAGACTGCCATACCAAATCTCATTGCGGCACCAAGCGCTGCTCCTGCTGAGATTTTATACGACTATTTTAAAGGAATCACTTATTATTTTTTAAAATGTTTCCGCCAGGCTGGCCACACCAGATAGAATGATGTTCGATTCCACTATTAATATCCATCCGTTTTCTAATGTCCTATCCCGTGTCCTTAAAACTCCATTTGAATCGTTCCATTTCGTTTTGATGTTTCAAGCAATTGTATGGCAGCTGTTAAAATTTTTGATTGCTTTTCGTTATCATAGGGGCCTCCCATGGGGCGGCCCAAAAGTTGGGAGGTCAGCAATACCCTTGGCAAAGACATCATTTTCATCCGGGCTTCAAAAGATTTTACTGCAATAACAACCGTCGCTATTCCGGCTTCTTCCAATGCTCTTGCTACATGTCCCACGGACATGTGGCACACCGGTCAGACTGGAACCAATACGAGGGCATCCACCTTTAATTTTTGAAATTTTTTCACCCAGACGGGTAGTATTTTTTTTAGCAATCTTTTCTGTGAACATGCCCCCACAAAGGAAAAAGCATTGGGGGTAAGGTCTGCAAACACGCCCTGACTTTTTAACTCCATCATTCGCTGATATGGGAAAGACACATTTGGGTCTTTTAAAGCCCCACGGATATCATACCCACCATGACGAACATTCAGATCATTGGGGGGGGTATCAAATGGAATTTCAGAAAGCTGCGGCGCTTCTTTCAAAAAATCAAAAACACGGCGCTGAGCGTCTTCTTGTGTCATATCCTCAACCCCTAATGGCTTTGGATCATTGCCTTTTGTAAAATGCCCACTTGATGTCATCAGTGATAGCTTCATTGAAGATACAGGGGGGTCTAAAGAATGAAATGGTCCGTCATCATAATCAAAATTTTTTTGTTCTTTATAGCCTTGTATCTGGCCTTGCAAAAGTCTTTGCTTTAGGGATGAAAAATCATTGTCATCGATTGAATCAACGATATCTTTAAATAAATTTTGAATAAACAAAGAGGCCTGTTCCGATGAAAGGTCAGACATAAATTTAAAAGACAGGTCAGATCGTTTGCCATAAAAAAAAGATTTGATAAAGTCCTCAAAGGACTCTTTAATCGGTTCCTTTTCCATTTTCTTCTCCCAATAACTTTTAATTATTTCCCCCACATGCTTAGCCTTGTTTTCTTAAAAAAGTATCCAAGGCTTCAATCAGGATATTAGACAATGGTGTTTTCTTTTCTTCTGCAAGTTTTACAATTCTTTCTGCCATGGCGCACGGAATCTCGATGGTAATGCTTTGAGTCGGGTCTTTGCACTCATTTAAAATAGATTCTTTATCCATAATCAAACCCTTTTTATATTTTTTTCTTCATTCATTCTCTTGATGCTAATGACAGCATGATCTTTTACATTTGAAATATGCTGCTTTAAAATTCGAATGGCATCGGCACTATTTTTTTTGGCAATATAATCATACAACTTGATGTGTTCAGCATCAACTGTATCCATTGGCGTTACAAAAAGGATATTGCCTCTATATTTTAGATATAAAAGATCGAAAAGCGATTTTAATGTCTTGATTTGAATGGCACATCCTGAAAGCTCAGCCAGTACAAGATGAAATTCCATGTCCTTTAGAAGCCGCTCTTTTAAATAAATATCTCTTACAGCATCCAGATGATTATCTAAAGCTTTTTTTAGTATCTTCATCCCCTTTTTATTTATGCTGGATATGGTTTTGGGTAATAAAGATACTTCAATCAATTCCCTGAATTCATAAATTTCTATAATTTCTTTTAAGCTGATATTTTCTGTATAATATCCACGATTGGGCTCGTGACGTACAAGGCCCTGAAACTCAAGTCTTTTTAATGCCTGTATCACCGGTGTAGTGCTCATTTCCAATCGTTTTGCAAGGTCGCCATATGAAATCTTCTGGCCGGGTATAATTTCATTTAAAAAAAACATCCGGCGAATACCCATATATGCTTCCTGGGTAAAGTCATCTTTTGTTTTTTTCTTGAATTTTTCTTTTTTCTCCATGAGCAAAATAACTATACCAAGGCCTTAATAAAATCAAATATAAAATCAAATATAAATATATGTATGCCCATGGTTCAATTTAATCTTGACAACGCATCTAAAAAAAGGCAAAAAATTATAAATCTGATTAAATATTTAATCAGATTTATAATTTTGAATACAAAAAGAATTATTTCACCAAGGAGAAAAAATGGCTTTGTCATTTATGGAAGGAAATGAAGCACTTGCCAGGGGAGCAATTGCTGCAGGCTGTAATTTTTTTGCAGGATATCCCATTACGCCGGCAACAACTATTTTTAATAATATGCTAAAAATGTTGCCGCCCAAAGGGGGGATTTGTGTTCAGGGAGAAGATGAAATCGCCTCCATGGGATATTGTATTGGTGCAGCCATGGCAGGTAAAAAAGCCCTTACCGCTACATCCGGTCCTGGCATCAGCCTCTACAGTGAACAGATTTCCTTTGCCATTGGCAGTGAAATACCTTTGGTGATAGCAGATGTTCAACGTTTAGGCCCGTCTACTGGCTCTGCAACCAGAGGTGCGGACAGTGATATCCAATTTTTAAGATGGGGAAGCACAAGTGGCATTCCTGTGATCGTCCTGGTTCCCAAAGATGCGCTTGACTGTTATGTACTCGCGGTTAATGCCTTTAACTTTGCTGAAGAATTCAGATGTCCTGTTTTTATAGCCTCCAACAAAGAAATTGGAATGACCCGTGAAAGCTTTGATTTGGAGTCTGTCATTCTCCCTGAAATTGTGAATCGAGAACTCTTTTCAGGAGACGCCTATCTGCCATTTGAATCAGAACCTGACAAAGCGCCACCATTCCTGCCCATCGGTGGGAAAACCCTTGTCAGGCAAACTTCATCCACCCATGGTCCAGATGGGTATATCACTATTGACCCTCAAGTGATTGCAGACAATCAAGACAGGCTCAGAAAAAAAATCCATTCTGCACGAAATAGAATCACGCTTCATGAAGAAGATATCAAAAAAGGGTCTGATACGCTAATTATCAGCTATGGTATCACCTCTCGTGCGGTTGAAGATGCCAGCGCAAAACTTGAAAAAAAAGGGCGCCCTGTTTCTTCTTTGAGTCTAAAAACCCTTTGGCCAGTGCCCGAAGACCTCTTAATAAATAAAGCCAAATCTTTTAAACGTATTATCGTAATCGAAATGAACCTGGGACAATATGTTAATGAAATCAGACGGGTGTTAAATGATAAAAAAGTCGAATTTTATGGACAGATGAACGGCGTATTAATTACGCCTGAAACCATCATGGAGGTTGTTGAAAATGAATAGCTACTTAAATAAAAACAGACCCCTTGTTTATTGTCCCGGATGTACTCACGAAAAAATCACAAAAGGCCTTGATATTGCTTTTTCTAAACTGAATTTTGATGCGGATAAAACAGTGATTGTGACCGATATAGGGTGTTCAGGTCTTTTTGATACATTCTTCAACGTCCACGCGCTTCATGGCGTCCATGGCCGGGCGTTGACCTATGCATCCGGTCTTAAACTTGCTGACCCTGAATTAAACGTTATTGTTACCATGGGCGATGGCGGATTAGGCATTGGTGGTGCTCATGTACTTGCCGCCTGCAGGCGAAATCTCGATATTACTCTGATCATACTAAACAATTTTAATTTTGGCATGACTGGCGGACAATACTCTTCCACCACACCGACAGATGCCGTTGTCGGATCAGAGTTTCTCAACCAGGCTGAAATCCCCCTTGATATCTGTGCAATTGCAGACAGTGCCGGAGCAAGTTATATCGACAGATGCTCGGGGATAAATAGTGATCTGCCAGACAAGATTATAGCTGCTGTAAACCATAAAGGATTTTCAATCATTGAAACACTTGGAATGTGTACAGGCCGCTATACAAAAAAAAACAAGCTCACACCTAAGGTGATTGATCAGATAATAGCAGATCTGCCTGAAAGAGCCGGGATAGTAAAAAAAAATCAGCGGCCAGAATATGGCGAACGTTACCGGGCACTTTCTAAACAGAGGACAAAATTTCCTGAGGCAGTTATTATAGACAAGCAAATTGATTTAAAAAATTATCAGCAGCAACAAGTCGTCATTTTAGGCAGTGCGGGCATGCGTATTGTAACAGCCGGTGATATTGTCTGCTATGCAGGTCTTTGTGCGGGTATGAATGTCTCAATGAAAAATGACTATAATATAACAGTTTTAAGAGGTCAGTCAGTGAGCGAGATTCTAATTTCTCCTGACAAAATTGGTTATCCGGGCATTGAATCTCCTACTGTTGTCCTTGCACTGAGTGACGAAGGTGTTCAAAGACGAAAAAAAATATTTTCCTCTCTGCAAAAAGAAACATTTGTCTTAAAAGAAAAGAGTGTTGCCATTCCAAATACCTGCGCAAATGTTGTTGAAATTGATTTTAAAGAACTGAAAATCAAGAAACAGGATTGGGCACTGGCTTCTCTTGGTGTGATCGCAAAACATAAAAAAGCCATCAATATAGACATGCTAACCTATGCATTAAAATCTCGTTTTAATGAAACAGTACATAAGATGGCTATGGAAACGATTAATAAGATTTTCAATCACGATTAAATGGCAGGATAAAGATTTGAAATACTCCAATTGGACTTCATGTTACCCGGTTTTTATGTTATCTAATCAAACAAAATAAAATAAATATAAGTTTCTGGTCTTGGCGGGTATATTTTTGCCAGACTCGATTTTATAAAATGAATTTTAAATATGGCATTGTCTAACTTTTCTGTTTTCAGAGTCTTTGTCCCGTTTGCATTTGGGTATTTTTTATCCTATCTGTTTCGTGTGGTGAATGCAGTCATTGCACCAAATCTTGTCGCTGACCTGAATATCAACCCCTCGCAACTGGGACTTTTAACTTCCACTTATTTTATTGCATTTGCCTCCTCCCAATTACCATTAGGTGTTTTTCTGGATCGGTTCGGCCCAAGGATCGTAGAATCATTTCTCCTGATTTTCGCTGGGATTGGTGCTGTCATTTTTGCACAATCGCAAACGCTGACAGGTGTCATCATCGGAAGGGCGTTCATCGGTTTCGGAGTGTCTGCCTGTCTTATGGCAGCGTTTAAGACCTATGTGATCTGGTTCCCTGAAAAGTTGTGGCCCAGAATCAATGGGTTTCAAATGGCTGCTGGAGGTCTTGGTGCATTATCTGCTACCATCCCGATTGAATGGGCGCTTCAAATAACAGACTGGCGCGGATTATTTCTATTACTTGCCTTGATTTCTTTTTGTATTGCTCTTGGTGTTTTTTTTATTGTTCCTGAAAAAAAATCTATAGACCAACCCGAAAGTCTTCAATCACAATTTAATGGCTTAAAAAAGGTTTTTACATCAAAAAAATTCTGGATAATCGCACCTTTAACAACTATGTCCCAGGCAGGTTATCTTTCATTACAAGGACTTTGGGCAGGCCCATGGTTAAGGGATATTGAAGCCATGCAGCGCCCCCAAATTGCATTGGTTTTATCATTTTCCGCCATTGCAATGATTTTAGGATATATCTGTCTTGGCTTTACTGCTGAAAAACTGGCTCAAAAAGGTATCAGTATCTTTTTCACAGCAGTAACCGGGATGAGTGTTTTTATAGGGTTTCAATTCTTAATCGCAATACAAAGCCCTATTCATCCTTACATTTTATGGTTAGGGTTTGGGTTTTTTGGCACTTCAGGAATCCTTTCTTATTCTGTTTTGTCTTATAGTTTTCCAAAAACATTGTCTGGAAGGGTAACCACCAGTATTAACCTTTTGGTTTTTATTGCTGCTTTTATTTTACAGTGGGTTATTGGGGCGATCATAAATCTTTGGGAAACAACTGCGGCAGGGAATTACCATCCTTTGGGGTATCAGACTGCATTCCTTGTTATCGTAGCACTTCAGGTGACAGGGCTTGTCTGGTGCTTATACTCAACGTTTAAAAACAATTCATGATTCAGGCAACATTTTTTCCTGCATAGGTATGAATTGATTCGTAGAGAATTTCGGCGTCAATGGGTTTGGTAATGTAGTCATCCATCCCCGCTGCCAGGCACTTTTCCCTATCTCCTTTCATTGCATTGGCCGTCATGGCTATAATGGGAATATTTTTATTATTATCATCTAAGTTTCGAATCATTTTTGTTGCTTCATAACCATCCATCTCCGGCATCTGGATATCCATAAGAATTATATCATAAGAATTATTTTTTAAAGCTTTGACAGCTTCATTTCCATTTGCAGCTATATCTGCACAATACCCCATTTTTTTAATCATCAATGAGGCAACCTTTTGATTAATAATATTATCTTCTGCCAATAGAATCCGCAGGTGTTGTTTTTTTTGTTCAGCTATCGTATATTTTGTTACAATTTTTTTTGGGGCTATTTCTTCTATCAAACTTTTGGTGCCATCAGACTCAACAGACAATACCGTTAAAATCGCATTATATAAGTCTGAATGTTTTATCGGCTTAGTTAAATACGCATCAAAACCAATTTTTTTCATTTCAGCAGCATCCCCTCTTAATCCTCCTGATGTTAACAAAATCAATTTAGTAAAAGAAAAATGATCATTCTCTTTTATCTTTACTCCCAGCTGTGCGCCGTCTATTTGAGGCATCATCATATCAAGGATAGCAACATCGTATGGAGACACATTATCAAATGCTTTTTTCATCTCATCAAGCGCTTCTTTAGCACTGGAAACAACTGTTGTTGTGCATTCCCAAGAATTTAGATAGGTTCCGATAATCTCCCGGTTCAAAGGATTGTCATCTACGGCTAAAATTCTCTTTCCTTTTATATTGGAGGGAAATATTCTGGATATGGTTTTGCTTTCTTGATCCAGCTGTTTTTCAAAACACGCTGTAAACCAAAATTCTGAACCTTTCCCTTCCTCAGACTTTACACCGATGTTTCCACTCATCATTTCAGTTAACCGCTTTGATATGGCAAGGCCCAATCCTGTGCCCCCAAATTTACGTGTGGTGGATGCATCTACTTGAGAAAAAGATTTAAACAGGCGATTTATTTTATTCTCTGGAATTCCAATACCTGTATCAGATATTGAAAAATAAATTTTCGCTTGAGTTTCTGTCTCACTTTCAAGTTTAGCCCTTACAGTAATTTCACCTTCTTGGGTAAATTTAATGGCATTTGAAGCAAGATTTAAAATAATCTGTCGAAGCCGTCCAGGATCTCCTTTTATTAATGATGGCACCAACGGGTCAACAATATACCCAACTTTTAACTGTTTTTCATTGGCTTTTACTGACAAAAGCTGAATAATTTCCTCAAGGGTTATTCGCACATCAAAATCGATGATTTCAAATTCAAGCTTCCCTGCTTCAATTTTTGAAAAATCTAGAATATCATTCATAATACTAAGCAAAGAATCTGAACTGATTTTTATATTTCTGGCATAGTCATGTTGGGTTTCATCAAGTGTTGTATCCAAAAGGAACTGGGTCATTCCCATAATGCCATTCATAGGTGTTCTGATCTCATGACTCATATTTGCTAAAAATTCGCTTTTTGCCCGGTTGGCATTTTCTGCCTCTTCTTTTGCAATATTGAGAGCTTGTTCAGCTTTATGTCGCTCATGATTTTCTGCTTTTAGCTGAGCAATGGTTTTGGTGATTTCATCGGTTCTTTCAGCCACCTTTTCTTCAAGGCTGTCCTGATACTCTTTTAATTCTTCGAATGAAGACTGCAGTTGCCTGGCCATACTATTAAATGTTTGTGCCAATACTGTTATTTCATCTTTACCTTTGACCTTTGCCCGCTTATCAAAGTTGCCTTCATGAAAGGATGCCGCACAACTGCGCAGGTCTGATATGGGACGAGTAATGCTTTTAGCGATGATGACAGACGATATTAAAGAAAAGATTAGAACAATAACATATCCTGTTCCATATAAAATAAGTCTTCGTTGTGCCTGCCTTTGAATATCTTTATTTGTTTTTAATATGTGCTTTTCGCTTATTTCTAAGATCTGGGCGATGCGCTGTCCAATATCATGTCCTGTTTTTGATGCAGAAAATGCCACTCGAACAGCCTCGGGATGCCCTTTTTTTGTTTGATGAGATTTTTGTACCAAGTTGATTTGGCTAATAAATTCATCTATTATTATCAATATAGAATTAATTAATTCTTTAATTTGTTGTACTTCAGTTACTTTCTTTGCTTCCAAAAGAAGCTGTTTTGCCTTTTTCCCTTCATCCAGTGCTTCCCAGGTGGAGGGAAGATAATCTTTAAGAAATCGGAATAGGTTCAAGCGGGATTGAACAATTCGTTCTGATGCCTCTAATAATAGTCGTTCCGAACGCGTGTCTACTTCAATTATACGATTTAAATTTTCAAGATTCTGTTTTTGGAACACAGATAAAAGATAGACACTACTACCCATGATCATTGCAGCAATGATAAAAGAGCTGATGATTCGTCCTCGTACGGATAGGGTTCTTAAACAACCACCAAACATATTAACAGGGCCTCTTTTAAATCAATTTTTAATCTGATTAATGAATTCCGTAGTATATACTTTTTCAAGTTCTATAGGCGAATCTAAAACCTTGTATTGAACCAATAAGTCTATCATTCTTGCCAAAACTTCGGGGTTTGAATATCCCATTTTGGTATTTTCCGAACCTTTTACAAGTTTAGCAATTTCTAACATCATTTTTTTTTGATGATCAAAGGTGGCTACACCTGCTTTATCATGTTTTATTACAATCTTGGCAGCCTCTTCAGGATTTTCAAGTGCATATTGCCACCCGCGCAAACTGGCACGAAGCATTTTCAGGCAAAGCTGCGGATTCTCTTTTTTTATTTTTTGGGAGGTAAACAGAACATCTCCTGAAAAACCAAGCTCATAATCAGCATAGTCAATAATATTCAAATCCTCTTTTTGGATTCCTTCAGCCAAAACCATATAATATTCATTATAAATCATAGCAGATGCAACATCCAAACGTCCTTCTAAAAAAGGTGTCATACTAAATCCTTGTGATATTACGTCCACACTATCTTCTGTTATCTTCTTTTGTGCCAGCATCGCAATGAATTGAATTTCCCATCCCCCCAACCAAACGCCCACTTTTTTACCAATCAAGTCTTTAGGCGTCTTTATCCCAGATGATTTTTTAGCAAGCAATCTTAGACCATTGTTTTGCTGTATTTGAGCGATACTAATCGCAGGTTTTCCCTTTTGTATAGAAACAGTAAGGTCTGCCAGTAATGTAGTTCCAAAGTCTCTTGATCCACCGGTCACAAGATCGACGGGCACTATGTCCGGGCCTCCTGGATAAATGGTTAAATCTATGCCTTCTTCGGAATACCACCCCTTTTCTAACGCAACATAATATCCAGCGAATTGGCTTTGTGTAAACCACTGCAATTGTAAAGAGGCTTTTGGTATTTCCACTGTTTTTTTCGAAGGGGGGTCATTTTCAGATTGTTGACAGCCTATAAACAAAAATAGGATTAACATTACGATCAAACCCGAAAAAAAACATTTCTTCTTCAAGATGAGTTCCTCCATTTTTTATTTGAGATAATTATATTAAAAATAAAATAGTTAAAAATCGCAATTACTACAATTTTTTTATAAACACACTTACCATAATTTTTAATCGCCATCAATTTTCGTGAGTTGGAGCCTCTTAATTTACACTTCATGCAAACATGTGTCAAATTATAAAAGCTAATTTGATTTGACAAAACCATCAGGAATTCAAAGTATCAATCGAATTTTAAATGGTGCCTTGAAATATAATGAATGATTTTTTAAGATAGATTTATGACAAAAAAAGGCAAAAGAATTTCCTCGGGAATACATGCCTTAAATAGAATGCTCAATGGCAAAATAAAAAGGGATGAGTCAGCCTATCTCTTATGAATTAAGGTAAAATAAGATATCTCAATAAAAAAGGGCCTTATAAATAATAAGGCCCTTAAAAATTAATTAAAAATTTCTTTTATGAATTCAAAATCTTTTTGGCACTTTCATTATTCACATCAGATACATGAGGGATTCCGGTTTCAACAGCTGTTTCGCGATTGCCTGAAAAAATCTCATTACGGGTGATTTGGTCTAGTGAAAATTTTCTTGCGCCAGCCATAAGCTGTTGCAGACCACAGGCCAGTTTATCAGCCTGCGTAAAGAAGCCAATAGCACCATATGGTACATTCTTTATTTCATCCTTACCTATTTTCTTCTCAAGGTCATGGTATCCGGCAAAAATTTCGTCAGCAGTGTTTCCCACTTCAAGAACTGTTTTTGGTAATTCGTTCCAATTACCATTTACTTCAGCTCGCCGCTCAGGATAGATCGCGCCTTCTATGTTGGCTCCCAAGAAGCCTGGAATCATGATCCCTCTTCCCATACAAATCAGTTTTGTATAAGGCGCACCTAATGCCAATGCTTTAAAGATATGATCTTCAAGTGCAAATCCACCGGCAAAAGACATATCGACAACATTTTTGCCTTTCGCAGATAAGATACTGGCATATTCATGGGCTTTTGCATGGAGATTAATGGAGGGGACACCCCAGCTTTGCATCATGTTCCATGGGCTCATGCCTGTTCCACCACCAGAACCGTCAATTGTTAATAGATCCAAATCAGCGTCAGTTGCAAATTTAATGGCCATGGCCAGTTCTTCCATACCATAAGACCCTGTTTTTAAGGTAATTCTTTCAAATCCGATTTCGCGAAGATATTCTACACTCTCCATGAAATCTGCTTGAACCTGGCTGACTGTGCTAAGATTCGTACCACCCAAACGACTGTGGCGGGCAAAAGATTTAATGGCCCCTTGCTCAAATCCCTGTTGAACTTCAGGCAAAGATGGATCTGGATCAACAACGTATCCACGATCTTTCAAAAATTGTGCATATTCAATACTTCTTACCTGTATTTCACCACCGATATTCTTTGCGCCCTGGCCCCATTTTAATTCAATAATGCACTTGTCTCCATATTTATCTACAACATACTCTGCCACACCATTTCGTGTATCTTCAACATTGAGCTGGACAATAATCGCGCCATATCCATCAAAATATCTTAAATACGTATCTATTCTGCGGTCAAGTTCTGGCGCACTGACAATTTTACCTTTTTTATCTGCTTGTGGACCGATCTCAGATTTCCTGTCTACACCAACAACATTCTCACCAATAACAACAGGAATACCGATTAATGCGCCACCAATGGCAAAAGAGTCCCAATATTTTTCTGCTATAAATGTTGAGCCCAAAGCGCCTGTCATCATTGGCATACGAATTTTCGTTTTTTTCTTCTTTCCGAATTCAGTTTCAAGACTGACATTTGGGAAAATACAATCATCCGGGCTATTTGTCAGATCTCCGGTAAGACCTGCTGAACCATATGCATATCCTTGAATTCTTAAAGAATTATAAGATACACCCACATGGGTAGTATTGTTTGCTCCGGCTGTGACCAGACCAAAGCTTCTTGGATACAGCAATTTTCTTCCAACCATGCTGGACAACCATGTTTCGCATTTTCCTTTGCAATCAGCACGACACAGAGTACAAAGACTTGATTCACATGCATTGCCCCGGTTTTTTGTTCCCAAGGCATCGTTTCCTTTTGAAAATCTCATTTCCATAGTTCGACCTCCCTTTTTAAAACTTGTTCTTTAATTACATTTCATCCTAAAAATATAAAAAGGCGTCTCTCCCGATAAAAAATCGGAATAGACGCCTTTGTCGTTTAAAAAATTTATTTTTACGCCTTTGTAAAAATAAATTAAATCAACCTAATAAATATATTGAACAAATTATAATGTCAACTTAATTTTCAGCAATTCTCTGCGAATGATATTTTCGACTTAAATGTTCGTTTCAACGGACATAATGTTCTAATTCCTTTCAGACCAGAGCTATGGTTATAACAAAGCGTATTTTTTTATGACAAAATGGTGTGAAATTGTTTGGTTTTTTAGGTCTATTTGATACAAATAATTATTTTTGACGCAGCTATACATCTATTATTAATTTTGTTCAAAATGTAATCAGTCATACTTCTATGGCGGCATTCCTGTTGGCTCAGCAACATAATCAAGTAGCTTCTCCCAATTATTAAAAATAAAGTATCTGATTACATAACGCAAATTATTCCAAAATTCTTCTTGGGCAGAGAATTGATTCCGGCAATTTTGATAATGCCTGCTACTCAGGTTAAATATTTGATGCATATAAAAAGCCAAAAGGGTCATTAAAAAAAAGTTGTATGCAAGGTTTTGCTTTCCATGACCATAATTATGTGCAGCATGATAGCCTTGGTTTTTCAGCGTATTAAATGTTTCGTTTTCGATTTTCCATCTTGCTCTACCACACTTTACAAGCTCTTTTATATTCTGAGAGGTGATGGGAATATCGGTTACCCAACTACTTCGAAATGTTCGTTTTTTACCTTTGAACATACTATATTCAAAAAAATTGACACTATCTGCTTTTGGATTGTCGTTTAGGGGGATATCGTTCAGCCATTCATAAACATGTTTTCTACCGTTGAAATCATTTGTTTTTAAAATGCTTGTTCCTTTTATATCTCGGGTTTCATCAACCCAGCGGTGCAAGTTTTTATGATCTAATGGCTTTGCAACAAGAATAAAAGACATCTTATTGGCTTTTAGTTCATCAAGAAATGGCTGTTTCGAGTATAGACTATCCCCGGCAATAGTAACCTTTAACCTTGGGTGATTGGATCTTATTTTCTTGAGAACACGTTTGCCGGCATTTATTTCACAATCTTGTTTTGTTGTTCCATCTGAATTCTGAATGGCTTCAGGAGCCAAGGGGATAACCTGCTTAATTCCAGGACAGACGATTGCTGCTGCTAAGACCTGGTGATGATAGCTAATTTTACCATTTCTATGATTCTTAAAAAGACATTTCGGACAGTTGATTTTTTCAGATGTAAAATACTGAGTACCATCTATTGGGACAAGATAACCGCCATTGAAAATTTTAAATTGTTCAAGGTGTTTCCCTCTTTGGATAGGCTTGAAGAACTCTGTGAATATCGACTCCAACTCTATCGATGGAACAGTGTCCAGGACTTCTCGCATTTGACTTTCTTTAGGAATATTTTTTACATCAAATAAAGTTTGAAGATTGTTTTTATGAAGTTTCTTTTGTAATCGAAGTTGAAATCGGTTTATTGACGGATCCTGAAAGAACATCATTGCAAATACACTTAGACAACAATCATGAAGGTCATAATCTACTTTTGCATGTTGGCGACTATCTGGCAGGCTTCTTATCTGTGCTGAGATAATCCGTCTTAATGCACTAAACTGTAGATGTTTTTTGATATGCAAAAATAGCCTCAATCTGTTTTTTTTAAGGCTATCACATCAGAAAATAGAAGTCTAGTTCGTATAGAAAATAATTTTATATGCTTGAAGGGGGTTGATACCTTGCAAACATAGCCATCTCTTCGCGAAAAATAAATTTACAGTTTATTGAAGATCATTGTCTCTATTGATTATTTGTTTTCATCGAGAATTGCTGCTTAATTTTATAAAAAAATATTATAATATACTTAATATTTCTCAAAGAACTAAAATAATTTTTAATAGCTGTTGCGTATTATTCGCTCACTTGTTCTTAATGTTAAAGTTTTTTGTTTCTTTTAAATATTATTAAAAAACTCTGCCTTATACGTTCAAGAACTTTTTCAAGCTCACCAAGTTCATCTGTTCTTGTGTTGGGTATTGGTTGATTCAAATTTTGTCCCAATGAAAGTGTAGTTGCTCTTTGAGTAAGTTTTCTTAAGATACCCAGCGCTTCATTAATTACAAAAAACGATGAGACCGTTGATATCATTAAAATAACAAATATAATCAACCCAAGAGAAACTATTAAATCCTTTTTTAGCTTATTAATTTTTATGAGTGAAAGACCTATTCTAAAACCCCCCCAATGCTTACCTTTAACAAAAATAGGCGATGAGACATCCCACATTGTAACCCCGGTATCCCTGTGGTATATTTGAATAAAACCTTTTTCTAAATTCTGAGCAGCTTTAAGCCCAACAGCATCATCAAAAATCCTTTTTGTTCTATTCCCGACTTTATCTTTTTCAACATCTCCAGTAATGGGTTTCTGATACCGGGTGTTATGTGTTGGCAAGTAGCCATTTTTATCTACAGCCACAGCAAAAACGACACTGTCATCAATTAAGAATTCATCACTTATACTCAGAATAGACTTGTCTAAATAAAAATCATATTTTGTATGATATTTGGGAGGATTAAAATTACCAATTTCCTGATAATTAGTATCAAACGCATCTTTAACTGAAAAAACGCCATTATCAATAGCTTCTTCAATTATCTTTCCTATCATCTTTGCACCAATAGCACTCTGGATTTTAACCCTGTCCATCACCTGTTGATCAAGGCTCTTGCTTTGTTGCTTCACAAGCGCATAGGTCCCTGCTACCATGACGATAAGGATCAGGGTATTTACAAAAAAAGATACTTTTATGCTAAGCTTGTTGGTAATAATTTTCAACATTTCAAATCCCTTTAAATAAAATTAAGCGTAAGTTACTTATCAATAATATCATCCAATTCAATCTTCCCTGAAATATCCGATGCGAATTGCTCCCCAGTGACGCTGATTAATAAATATTGGAACAGATAAATCAGCTAAGGATTCGCCTGTGTCTCTATTATATTTTTGCAGCAGATATTCTTTAGTGTTTCTTGCAGCGGCTAATCCTGTTCGGTCATTAAATATTCTTTTTGTACGATTAGTTTTCGTATCCTGATCTCCATCACCCGTTAGGAATCGTGAATATTTTGAATTATGAGTTGGCAGATAGCCATTCCGATCAACGGCAACAACAAAGATTAAATTTTTATCCCGCGCAAGGTGTTTATCAAGGATATGCAAAAGATAAATATCTGTAAGAGAGTCATACTGTGTATTATATTTTTGTGGATTTGTATCTGGGATAGGAATATAAAAAGTATCAAATAATTGATTTGAAGTTAATTGCTTCTGGATTATAAGCTCAGTAATTTGAGTAACTACTTCATCGCGGCATTCCTGTGCGATCCGTTTAACCATCATATCCCTGTTACTAGTCAATCTCTCGGCAATGGTCTCTTCGGGTGTAATATTTAACATAAGCAAAGATAACAGCAACAAGACCAATGTTTTTTTTACTACTTTACCTAATAACAAATTTATCTCCTAACTTCTTTCCATTAAACAATAATTATTGAATATAAGCTAATTTGATAATTATATTACCCAGGTCAAGACAGTTTCTGGCCAATCGTAGTAACAGCTATATAAAATCATACTTATCTAATACTAAATTTTAACCACAAATATGAATACAATTCATTTATTAATACTTAATAGTAATATATGAATCTAATTCATTTATTAATATTTTGTAGTAATATATATTTTTTGTCAAGCTTGGATTTGTTATGAGCAAATAACTCATCCGGAATTTATAGCGCGAGACATTTTCACGAATCATCTATATCTTAAAGACCTTTGATTAATTCCTAAATCAACATATTTTAAAATTGAAAATTTTTTCAAATTTCCCAAATTAGTCTAAATTTACTGGTAATTTCATCCATTTTTAAGATAATATGTCAATCAGCGTCCAATTTTGACCCCAGTCAGCGTGATATTGACCCTAGTAAAAATTATCCGAGTGGCAGGCGAATTTATTGATAAATCCAGTGCCCATAGGCGTATTGGTTTTCAAAGG
>JAAEKY010000623.1 GCA_024227235.1 Desulfobacteraceae bacterium
AGGTCAAGTTATTGCTATTGTCAAGCCCTAGTCCCAATCCCAATCCCTAGTCCCAATCTACAGGCGTGGCCACAAAACCTTGCATTTTTTTAAGGAGCTTATATCTTCATCAATAATGAATAAAATCCCATTAATCTTGGTGCCAAATGATAGCTCTTGATCTCTAGTTTATAAAAGTGTCCCTGGACAAGAGATTTGGACCCAATTTGCCCATATATGCAAGGAAACCTGAGTGCAACTTAAATTTCAAAACCTGGTGCGAATCAGTAGCAGTTTACAAGTTCACCAACTTTGAGACATGTTTATGGATATGTGACACATACCATGTGTATTCTGAGGACTTGAGCTGATAGGCCTTGAGCAGTAAATAATTTTAGTCACTGAAATTGTTCAATTTGCTAAAAAAACAAAGAAGTTATGGCACTTTTAGTAAAAGGGTGTTGCAGCAACTTTTGTTTTTCTTGACTAATTTCTTATTTTGAGGATTTTTGCAATTCAACTTGCATTCAGTTTTCCTTGCATATCTTGAGCAATTGAAGTCCAAATCTCTTATCCAGGGACACTTTTGGAAACTAGAGATCAAGAGCTTTCATTTGGCACCAAGATTTATGGGATTTTATTCAATATTATTGAAGATATTTGCTCCTAAAAAACGAAAAAAAAACGCGAGGTTATTCGCCCGACCCTGTATATGGCAGCTGTAAAACGTAAAAGAAAGATAGATACAATTGGATGACAAGTTTTGGGATTGGATGATTCCTGTGTAGAGAGCATTTACAAAAGACATAATATTTGCTCGAGTGTATGCACATCATCAA
>JAAEKY010000624.1 GCA_024227235.1 Desulfobacteraceae bacterium
AAAATCTTTAAAATAGTCTTTTGTATACGGTGTTCTGATCCAGGTATATTTTTCATCAGATGTATCCTTTTCTACTGCCCACCCACTGGTGTGCCATTCAATTTTCCCTAAGGGGGTTGCTGTACATAATTTGGGGATACACCGATCAGAAAAGTTATTTCTTAAATACGTTGCCGCTTCAAATGCCTGCGAAATGGATGTCCAGTATTCCTTTGTTCCATGGATGGGGCTGCAAGGTGTAAAAATATAATAAATTTTAGCACCTGTCTGCCGTAAAAGACTAAACAGTCTGCCCAATAATTTACCTTTTGTGTTCACCCCATTTAAAAAAGGGGTTTGTATATAAACCTGGATACCATTTTGAACAAATTGTGAAATGATATCAAGACTTTGAATTGACACTTCCTCCGGATGAACAAAATGGAGTCCCAATTCTATTCGTTTGCCATGATCCAGGCATTGAGTATTTTTTTTTAAAAGATACTCAATATATTCACTGTTGCTTTTTAAAAAAAGATCAGGATAGTAGGCAATGGATCTTGTCGCAATTCTAATGGTTTCAACATGGTCTATTTTTGTCAGGGCATTGATCGCTGTTTCAAGGTTGGGTTTATTGAGCAAGGGCTCCCCACCGGTAATCAATATTTCCTTTATCGCTGAATGGGCGCTTACATGATTAGCTGCGGCCTCTATTTCCTCAGATGTTGGGCAATTTTGTTTTCTTGTGCTTTTATGCTTTCTAAAGCAAAATCGGCAATAAACAGGACACCGCATATCCAAAAGAAAAATGGCTCGATTTTGGTACATCTGTTCCAATACACCCTCTTTTAAATGCCCGTCAAAGGTAATGACATGCCCTTTTTGATCTAACTCCTCAATAAATGGCAGATATTGTTTTACAACCCCTTGAGATACCAGTGACTGTCGAATGACATGATCAGAAAGTCTAACAGGAAAACGATCTAACACTTTTTGGAGTCTAAATTTATTTTTTGCAAGAACAAATGCAGTCTTTTCAAGTTGATCAACTGTTTTGATATTATGAAGCTTGTTTTCAGGCAAGACGCTCTCGATAAGTTGGTATAAATAAAGGAAAGGAATGGGGATATTATTAATGATTATTTTCTTTTCCGAGTGGCGAATCTGGGAAAAAACC
>JAAEKY010000625.1 GCA_024227235.1 Desulfobacteraceae bacterium
CACCTTCAGTGCTTTTTACATCAAGATATCCATTATTATCATGTATCGTTCCCCAAACAACAGCCATTCCAAGTCCGGTGCCACTTATGCCCATTACTTTTTTAGTGTAAAATGGTTCAAATATCCTGGTTAAGTCTTTGTTCGCAATGCCTAACCCAATATCTTTTACTTCTAAAACTACAAAATTTCCCGCATATATTTCCTCATAGCCTTTGATCGGGGTGTCTACATATTGGTTGTGTGTTGATATGGTGGTTTTTCCGCCTGATGGTTGGGCTTTAGCTGCATTTGATACAAGATTCATTATCATTTTTATTAGTTGAGTCGAAGATCCTTCAATATTCAGCAACTTTTTATCAAGATTAGTTTCAACAGAGACTTCCGGATGATATGTGGCCAATTTTTCAAATTCCGGTGATTTTAGATATTCTAAGATGATGTCATTTAAGTTTAAAATGCTTTTGTTTTCTACTCCCCTTCTTGCAAGTGTTAATAAGTCTTTAACAATTTCGGCAGCTTTCTGGCCAGAGCTTTTTATTGTCAAAATTGGTTCTCTTAAAGGACTGTCTTCTTCAATATCCATTAGTAATAAATCAGGATATGAAACAATGCCGGATAACACATTGTTAAGATCATGGGCTACTCCTCCTGCAAGTAAACCGATGGCCTCCATTTTTTTTGATTGCTGGAGCTGGATTTCAAGTTTCGACTTATCACTTTCTTTTACCAAATATTCAAACTCTGCTGCCACCATTTGGCAAACGGTTTTAATTAAGTTCAAATCCCATTCGTCAAAATTTTTCTTTTCACTGAACACGTTCATAATGCCGGTCACCGCCCCTTTTCGGTTGAAAATGGGTATCCCGGCATATCTTTCCGCTTTTGTCTTTGATAAGCTATGTGCCAAATGAAATCGTGAGTGCGCACCTGATGAGATTATAATTGGTTTTTTTCCCGTGGCGATCCGCAGGACGGGTAAACCGCTTGAAGGATTGAAATGTTCATGAATGTTTATACCGTTCAGAGAAAAAGCAATGGGCTGAAAAATATTTTCTGTCTGTTGAGATCTTAAAATAAGCGTATGGACGTTCAGTGCTTCAGATAAGGCATCTGCTACGCGTTTGAAGAAGTCTTCTCCACGATTGGAGATGGCTATGTGATACAAATATTCCATCCATTTGTTTCTTTCCTCAAGAGAAAACATCATGTTGGAGATGTGATCGCTTAAAAACTCAATTTCATGGATACCTTTATATTCAGGTGGATGCCCCAATCGCATGGCGCTGATAATGCGGTTAAGCGGTCTTCTTAGAAAGCGGTCCTGAAGCAATAGGATCAGTATAAGGCCCAGTGAGAGTAGGATGCCGGTAACAATGTAAACAATTTTTACCCGTGTTATCAGAGGAGCATAAGCCTTCGTACTTTTTATA
>JAAEKY010000626.1 GCA_024227235.1 Desulfobacteraceae bacterium
CACCTTCAGTGCTTTTTACATCAAGATATCCATTATTATCATGTATCGTTCCCCAAACAACAGCCATTCCAAGTCCGGTGCCACTTATGCCCATTACTTTTTTAGTGTAAAATGGTTCAAATATCCTGGTTAAGTCTTTGTCAGCAATGCCTAACCCAATATCTTTTACTTCTAAAACTGCAAAATTTCCCGCATTTATTTCCTCATAGCCTTTGATCAGGGTGTCTACATATTGGTTGTGTGTTGATATTGTGGTTTTTCCGCCTGACGGTTGGGCTTCACCTGCATTTGATACTAAATTCATTAACATTTTTGTTAGTTGAGTCGAAGATCCTTCAATATTCGGCAACTTTTTATCAAGATTAGTTTCAACAGAGACATCCAAATGATATGTTGCCAATTTTTCAAATTCCGGTGATTTTAGATATTCTAAGATGATGTCATTTAAGTTTAAAACGCTTTTGTTTTCTACTCCCCTTCTTGCAAGTGTTAATAAGTCTTTAACAATTTCGGCAGCTTTCTGGCCAGAGCTTTTTATTGTTAAAATTGGTTCTCTTAAAGGACTGTCTTCTTCAATATCCATTAGTAACAAATCAGGATATGAAACAATGCCCGATAACACATTATTAAGATCATGGGCTACTCCTCCTGCAAGTAAACCGATGGCCTCCATTTTTTTTGATTGTTGGAGCTGGATTTCAAGTTTCGACTTATCACTTTCTTTTACCAAATATTCAAACTCTGCCGCCACCATCTGGCAAACGGTTTTAATTAAGTTCAAATCCCATTCGTCAAAATTTTTCTTTTCGCTGAATACGTTCATAATGCCGGTCACCGCCCCTTTTCGGTTGAAAATGGGTATCCCGGCATATCTTTCCGCTTTTGTCTTTGATAAGCTCGGTGCCAAATGAAATCGTGAGTGCGCACCTGATGAGATTATAATCGGTTTTTTTTCCGTGGCGATCCGCAGGCTGGGTAAACCGCTTGAAGGATTGAAATGCTCATGAATGATTATACCGTTCAGAGAAAAAGCAATGGGCTGGAAAAAATTTTCTGTCTGCTGAAATCTTAAAATAAGCGTATGGACGTTCAATGCTTCAGATAAGGCATCTGCTACACGTTTGAAGAAGTCTTCTCCGCGATTGGAGATGGCTATACGATACAAATATTCTATCCATTTATTTCTTTCCTCAAGTGAAAACATCATGTTGGAAATGTGATCGCTTAAAAACTCAATTTCATGGATACCTTTATATTTCGGTGGATGCCCCAATCGCATGGCACTGATAATTCGGTTAAGCGGTCTTCTGAGAAAGCGGTCCTGAAGCAATAGGATCAGTACAAGACCAAGTGAGAGTAGGATGCCGGTAACAATGTATACAATTTTTACCCGTGTTATCAGAGGAGCATAAGCCTTCGTGTTTTTTATCAGGTCGACATGCCATCCCCAGGGTTTGAAAGTAAAATGCTGAAAATAATGTATATTACCCATAAAGTGAACCGTCGAGGCAAGCCTTTTGGAATGGTTTTTGGAAATAAATTCCATCAAATCCGATTCGATTTGATTTTGAAGCAATACGCCTTTTTTAAGCTCTGTCAGCCGGCACCCTATACTGTTTTTTTTGGCATATTCCTCAATAGCGCCCAGGGCTACAGCCTTTTTAATAGTGGCGGCCTTTCGGTCGTCCATTTTTCCGGTTTGCATTAACTCGG
>JAAEKY010000627.1 GCA_024227235.1 Desulfobacteraceae bacterium
CAGCTTCAGCAACGATTCTCTTATAAGACTCACCATTGATCATGATTTGCCATTTACCAGTACGAACTGGAGTGGCGCCGCCTTTAAGCGTACCTGATTTCATGCCTTGTTTACCATTCAGGTTTTTTCCGTCATCAGTTTTTTTCCAAACGGGAAGTCCCCATTCTTCGAAAAGATGTACAGAATCATCAACATGACGGCCAAGGTCAAAGATCAAGTCTTCACGAACAATACCCATAAGGTCGTTTCTGACCATACGAACGTAATCTTCAGGCTTGTTTTCGCCAACATATGTATTGATAGCTGAAAGACCCTGGGCTACTGCGCCTGATCTTTCAAGAGCGGCTTTGTCACAAAGAAGAATTTTTGTATCGTCGCTTGCCCATTTTTTTACTTCAAATGCTGTTCCACATGCAGCCATACCACCGCCGACGATCAGAATATCAACATCTCTTTTATCAACCTCTGGGTCTCTTACAGCTTTAAGTTCTCCAATAGGTTTGTTAGGTAATGCCATTATATACCTCCAAATTTATTATAAAATATCCAAATTATATGGATGACAGTTAAATTATGCAAGCTCACTTGGAGTTACAAGTACATAACCATCTGCTTCCTGTGTAGAAAGAAGTCCACTGTCAAGGTCTTTACCTTTAAGGTCATCATATGAATTTGCTGCGCCTTCAGCAGTAGTTCTGATTGGGAACTTAAAGCGTTTTACAACGCCGTTTCTGAATTTACATGTCCACATAACATCCTCAGTACCCATCATAGGAACAGTAGAGCCTCCCATTGGTACAAAGTCAGAATATCCTCTAACTTCAATTGCTTGAGAAGGACAGATTTTAACACATGAAAAGCATTCCCAGCACTGATCGGGTTCCTGGTTGTATGCTTTCATTTCATTAGGCTCAAGAACCATCAGGTCATTGGGACAGATGTACATACACGCTGTTTTGTCCCCACCCTTGCAGCCGTCACATTTTTCTGCAATTACAAAAGATGGCATTTAAAATACCTCCATAATTTAAGTTAATCAAATTGCACAATACCGTTGTGCTACTATGTTATAAACAAGGTAGGCCGTAATCTTTACAAGTCCGGCCTGGTAATCCTTTTTTAGTCTTAGATTAAAATAGCTAAACTGCATGTTAATCCAAGCTTTACATAAACGTTATCGGAATATCACTCTATAACTATTTTTGTCAAGAATTTTTCAAAAAAGATTTGCCTTATTTTTCAATCATTTCCGCTTGTTTCTACAATTACAATATGTATTAATCTTATGGATATAAGATACTATATATAGTGCAGTCTATTATTTAAAAAAGAAACTGGAAATCTAAAAAAAATATTGATAGTTTAGGTGAATAAAAAATATGGATTTAGACAGACAAAAGGAAATAAATATGTCAGAAGAAATGATCCCGGTGCATCCCGATGATTTAATGAAGTTTGATTGTAATTCTAAAAACGAATGTTTTAATGAATGTTGCCGCGACCTTAATCAGGCTCTAACGCCTTATGATGTGTTGCGATTAAAAAATAATCTTGGCATACTATCGCAAACGTTTTTAAAAAAATATACATCCCTTCATTATGGGCCAGAATCCGGTTTACCTGTCGTGGAGTTTAAACCCAATCCTCAAACAGGTCATGCGTGCCCGTTTGTTACATCTAAGGGATGCTCCGTCTATGAGGATAGACCTGGCTCCTGCCGGATGTATCCTTTGGCACGGGCAATAGCAAGATCAAGGGAAAATGGAGAGATTGCAGAATATTTTGCCTTGATTGAAGAACCGCATTGCAAAGGATTTGGTTTCGAGACCAAACAAACAATTAGAGAATGGCTCAAAGGACAGGATGTAGGAAAGCACAATGAACAAAATGATAAACTCATGGAACTCATCAGCCTGAAAAATACAATATTGCCAGGTAAACTTGAAGGGGCTCAGGCAGATCAATTTTATTTGGCCCTATATGATTTAGATGAGTTTCGACACCAAATTGCTCAAAATGATCTTTTAAATGGAATCAGTGCTCCGCAAGAGCTTATAGAAGAAATAAAAAAGGATGATGAGCTATTGTTGGATTTTGGCATTCAGTGGGCAAAATATATGCTGTTTGGTATACAGATGAAATTTGGAGAGTAAATTCCATGGAGATTACAGGAAAAGTTGCGCTTGTCCTGGGAGCAGTTAAAGGCATCGGGAAAGGCATTGCCCTGGCACTTGCAAAGCAAGGTGCACATCTGGTGTTAACGCGGCATGACTGGGAAGATTCCTTTGAAAGTATGGAAAAAGATTTTTTAGCATCCAATGCTGAACATACTATTATAAATGTTAATTTGCGTAATATTAAAGATGTTGAATCCCTGGCTTTAAAAATTAAAAAAAAATATGGCCGCCTGGATATTTTAATTAATAATATTGAGCGTGGGGGGTGGCCCACTGTTCATGGTGAATATGTTGAAGATCAATGGGATCTTGAAATTGAAACAACTTTAAAAGCCAAACGATGGGTGTTTGATTGTGTTTTCCCTTTGTTAAAAAAATCTGAGGATGCAGTGGTTATTAATTTATCTTCCATAGCAGGGATTGTAGGAAGATCAGGTCCTGCCGCACTGGTTTTTAATGATGGATATTCTGCTGCTAACAAAGCCATTTCTTCTTTAACAGAAACCTGGGCCCGGTTGGGAGCGCCAAATATCCGGGTCAATGAAATCATGCTGGGGATTTTTGAAACCCGTCATGCTCAAAACACCAGAGGATGGAAACAAGTCCTTTCTAAGAAAGAAAAAAAATCTTTAATTGACCATACGCTTTTAAACCGGACGGGGACCATTGAGGATATCGCAAAAGCCTGCTTATTTATTATAAAGGATGCGCCATACATGACAGGAAGTGTTTTACGCCTTGATGGCGGTTATGTGATTGCCGGAGAGAAAGTACCCCCAATGCCAAAAGGGATTGTTTGATCTATTGAATTTTCTCTAATTCCGATTATATTTCCAAAATTACCATTAGAAAATCTTTCTGGCAATTGCTATAGAAAAATATTCTGATTCAGTATCTTTGAGAAGACCGGTTGAATGGTTTGTTAAAAGTTAGACGTCCTATATATAACAAAGTTAAATAATAGGTCGAGCAATATTATTAGCTGTTTATTTGTTTGAGATAATTTCCCGGATGATATGAGTTAGTCTTATAGGATCATGTCGGACAATCGTTGCATTGGTATCCAAAACATCTATCAAGAGAAGATCACGGTGGTCCCAAAATGGATCTGTCCTGTCTATCTCAACAAAATCTGATTTTTGTTCCCGGTAGGTATCAAGTATCTTTTGACTGGGTTTTGTATTGTTTCCAATAAAACCATCAACTTGCCTTCCAAGACTCTCTTCAAGTTTGATGACAAAATCTTTTCCTGAAAACGTATGTGTCTCACCAAATTTGGTCATAATATTAATGGTAAAATAAATTTTGGCAGATGTGTTTTGAAGGGCTTTTTTAACACCAGGGACAATAAGATTAGGGATAATGCTGGTAAACAGATCACCCGGGCCTATAAAAATATAATCTGCTTTTTCAATAGCACTTAAAACAGGCGGGTATACAGAAATTGACTCTTGATGATGAGGAACCAGGAATACATCTTTGATTCGTTCCCGTTGATCCCCTCTGGGTAAGTCAATGGCCTCTTCTCCATAAATTCTTTTTCCATCCGTTAATTCGGCAACAAGTGTTGCCCGGTCAATGGTAACCGGAAGGATAGTGCCGTTTACATCAAGAATCTCAGCAAGGGCTGCAACACCTGCAGGAAAATTGCCTGTATATCTTGAAAGCATTGTTAAAAGCATATTGCCCGCACTATGCCCTGCCAGTCTTCGATCCTTTTTAAACCGTTTCAACAAAATGGAACGGCAGGCATTCTGATGGGGAGATAAAGCCAGAATACATTTTAAAATATCCCCAGGGGGAAGGATACCAAGCTCATCTCTTAATCTGCCGGTACTCCCACCTGAATCGACCATGGAAACAATGGCGGTTATTTGTGTGTCTTCTAAATCCCTTAAACCGGATAATAAAATGAACTGACCACTTCCACCGCCAATGGTGACAACCTGTTTTCCTTGTGTTTCCATGGATTTCCTTTAAAAAATTATTGAGAGAGTAACATTTGGGCAATACTCTGTTTAATTTTGCCATCTTTATTTGAGTGGTTCCGAAATGCGATCTCTATTTGAGCCATTTGTTGATAAAAAGGCGTTCTGTCAAATTTAATATAGGGTTTATCATCAAACTGCCCCGCATTGCAACCTGAGCTCAAAAATGGTTTAAAACCCGGTTTGCAAAGTTCATGGGGCAGTCCATGTAGTCTGCAAATCATAGGCCTGAAAACATATAAAAGGCATAGACCGTCTTCATTCGCAGGACAGTAAAGTTTAAGGCTTTTTATTTTGGAACCATTTATTTTGGAATCTTGTGGGAAAGTTTTTTTGTAATAGATGTTTGCCTTGGTTAAAATAATTTCTTTTTTATCTTGATCCAACTGATTAAAGCCGTGAAGAAAATAAGCTTTTTCAATATGGGTATGGTGAAAAAATAATGATTTGCAGCAATTATCCTCACACCCATTGCATTTAAAGGGGTATTTATGAGCAACCATATCCCAGGTTTTATCCATGGTGTTGTAAAGCAATGCAAGGGATTCAAAAATAGTATTTTTATTGATTTCGGTCATGTTTTTTATACAACATTGGGGTTAAATTAGACCAAGGGCCTTGGAAAGAAGGTTTTGGAATAAAGATCAAGCGCATATCGGTCAGTCATACTGGCAATGGCGTCACATACAGATCGTTTAAGTTTGTTTTTTGAAGAATCCCATGGGGCCATTTCCATTTTTTCAAGTTCTATTTGCATGGCATCAGGATTGTTTATTAAATAATCATAAAGTCCCATGATAATTTTTTTTGCTTTTACAAATTCATCATGAACTGCAGGAGAACGATAGACCCTATCATAAAGGAATTTGCGTAATATGATCATAGCGTGGTAAGTGTCTTTTCCCATATCAAGCACAAAGTTACCATCTTGTGGTCCACTATTATAAACCAATTGCTCAATCATGATGCTGGCCCTTTGTGAATGTGTCTTCCCCAGCTTTTTGATACAAATGTCAGGAACCTCTGTATTTGAAATAACTTTTCCTCTTAATGCATCGTCCAGGTCATGGTTCAAATAAGCAATGATGTCGGCCACCCTGACAATTCTGCCTTCAACTGTGATAGCAGTCTCACCAGGGGTAGATGGAATGATATTACCAAATCCTTTGGAGTGCTTGAGGATTCCATCCCTGACTTCACGAGTTAGATTGAGACCCTCTCCTCTATTTTCAAGGGAATCCACCACTCTTAAACTCTGGTCTGAATGAGAAAAATGAGGAGAATGGACTTGGATCAGGGCAGTTTCACCCCCATGACCAAATGGGGTGTGGCCAAGATCATGACCCAACGCAATGGCTTCAGCAAGATCTTCATTCAAACGCATGGCCCGGGCAATATTTCTGGAAATTTCAGACACTTCAAGTGTATGGGTCAGCCGGGTTCGATAATGGTCTCCTAAAGGAGAGAGGAACACCTGGGTTTTGTATTTCAGCCGTCTAAAAGAATTAGAATAAACAATTCTATCCCTGTCAAGTTGATAAGGTGTTCTGATATTACAAGTATTTTGTTCTTTGTTGCGTCTGTTTGCATGGGCACTTAAAGCGCCATATTCTGAAAGAAAGGTCTTTTCTCTGATCTGAAAACGTTCCCTAATACTTAGGCTTTTATCCTGAGCGTCTTCGGCTGCATATATTTTCTTTTTTGTTTCCATAAATTAATATTGAATATTTTATTAATATTGAATATTTAATAGAATTCAATAAAATACAGATTTTATGAAAAAAAGCAAGTTGAAAGCATTTGAAGTATAGTTGCTCATACAGTCGAGAAGTAAAGTTTGATTTAATCCCAATTGCTGCTTAGGATATGGAACGCCACAAATGCTAACAACATTTGGGTTAAGAGAGGATGTTTTAAATTGAATGATGAATATTTTATGGGGTTAGCGTTAGAACAGGCTCAAAAATCTTTTGATAAGGGCGAGTTCCCAGTAGGGTGTGTGATTGTACAAAATGGAAAAGTGATTGCAAGCGGTGCAAGAAAAGGCACAACTCAAGAAAGGCCTTTTTTTAGTGAAATTGACCACGCAGAGATAAGAGCATTGAAACATCTTGAAACCGTTAATATTGAAATTGATCCTGAAAAATTAGTTCTTTTTTCGACCATGGAGCCTTGCCTGATGTGCTTTGGGGCAATTATTTTGGCGGGTATTAAAAAAATTGTCTACGCTTATGAAGACCCTATGGGCGGCGGAACAAAATGTGAATTGCAACAATTGCCGATGTTGTATAAACATTGCAAAATTAACATTGTTTCTAAGGTATTACGTCAAAAAAGTCTTGATCTTTTTTATGATTTTTTTAATAAAGAGAATAATTTGTATTGGAAAGGCAGTTATTTAGAAATTTATACCCTTGAGCAGAAAAATAAAAACTAAAGGTTTTTGAGATAAATAATACTTGCATTTTTTTATGCAAGCCATTATATTCGCAAGGTTATACTTGTTCTATCATAATAAATATTGAATCGTGTAGTTGTAGGAGGTGTAGAATATCTAAGCGAGGAAGACAGGATCAGACAAGTGTGAATAAGGGAATTCGGGCCAGAGAAGTTCGTGTGATTGGTTCGGACGGTGAACAGATAGGTATTATACCCACTGAAGAGGCTTTAAGGATTGCAGGCGACGAAGCCCTTGATCTAGTTGAGGTCTCACCGGATGCAAAGCCACCTGTCTGTAAAATAATGGATTATGGTAAATTTAAGTACGAGCAGACCAAAAAAAAGCAGGAGGCTAAACGGAAACAGAAAAGTACTCAGATTAAGGAAATAAAGGTACGGCCAAAAACAAATGATCATGACCTTGAAACCAAGGTCAGGCATATAGAAAAGTTTATTGGTAAAAATGATAAGGTAAAGGTTACACTGGTTTTCAGAGGAAGAGAATTTATGCTTAAAGAGCAGGCAAATATAGTTCTTGAGAAAATGGTTACCATGACAGAAGCCTTTGCGCAGGTCGAACAACACCCAAAATATGAAGGCCGAGTCATTACCATGCTTTTGGGACCTAAATAATCTAAATTACTTTCACAAATAGCAACTGTAAAAAAATACATAGTAGATGTATGGTGGTATATTGTGTACTAACGCTTTATACCACCATCTCTTTTTTAGAAATTGCAATACAGGAGAGAACAAAATGCCTAAAATTAAAACATGCAGAGCAGCTGCCAAACGGTTCAAGAAAACAGGATCAGGGAAATATAAATTTAGAAAATCCCACGCCAGCCATATATTAACGAAAAAAAGTACAAAAAGAAAAAGATCTTTTAGATTAGATAATATGGTCGACCAGGATAATATGAAAGAAGTAAGACGTTTATTACCCAATGGATAGATAGTATCTGAATTAATATGAAAATGATATTAATTCAAAAGAATATTTAAGAATTGAGGAGTTTGGCAAAATGAGAGTCAAAAGAGGATTTAAAGCAAGAAGGCGCAGGAACAAAGTACTGAAGCTTGCAAAAGGATTTAGAGGCGGAAGAAGTAAGTTATATCGTACGGCTGCAGATGCTGTTGATAAAGCGTTGATGTATGCATACAGAGACAGAAGAGCGCGGAAAAGAGATTTTAGAAAACTTTGGATCGTTCGAATCAATGCAGCCGCTAGAATGAATGATTTATCCTATAGCAAATTTATGAATGGTCTTAAACTTGCCGGTAGTGAATTGGATCGTAAAGTATTGGCTGATCTCGCAATCTCTGATCCAACAGGTTTTTCCCAGTTGGCATCTATGGCCAGTGCGCAAGTATAACTAGATTAAGCTTTTTTGTGGGGGTATTTTGCAAAATAGTATTGTTGATATTGAGAAAGAGGCCTTCCAAAGCATTGAACAAGCCCAGGATTCAGATCAACTAGAGCAGCTTTCCATAGAATATCTTGGTAGAAAGGGAGTACTCACTAAGTTTTTAAGAAATATTTCTTCTCTTCCTGAAAATGAGCGGCCTGGTGCTGGGAAAAATGCAAATATTTTGAAAGGAAAGCTTGAAAGGGCTTTTAAATCGGCTTTTTCAAAAATTGAAGCTGCCACTGATATAGATTTCACCGGAATTGATGTAACCCTTCCAGGCAGGCCTGCACATATAGGATCGCTTCATCCAGTTACCCAGGTGACCAAAGAAGTTTGCGATATCTTTTTAAGGCTGGGGTTTGATATTGCAGAAGGCCCGGAAGTTGAAACCGATTATTATAATTTCGAGGCGCTGAATATTCCCAAATATCATCCTGCAAGAGATATGCAGGATACATTTTATGTATCGGAAAATATTGTTTTAAGAACACACACTTCTCCTTCTCAGCCCCGTGTAATGGAAAAAACAAAACCACCGGTAAGAATTATTGCACCGGGTAAAGTATTTCGATGTGATTCAGATATTACGCATACGCCTATGTTTCATCAGGTTGAAGGATTGATGGTAGATGAGAATATATCTTTTGGCGATTTAAAAGGAATTTTGACCACCTTTGTCCACCAATTTTTTGATAAAGAAACTTCTTTAAGGTTCAGACCCAGTTTTTTCCCATTCACCGAGCCTAGTGCTGAAGTGGATATCCGTTGCGTTATGTGCAAAGGAGAAGGCTGCCGGATTTGTTCAAAAACAGGGTGGCTTGAAGTATTGGGCTCAGGAATGGTCCATCCGGCTGTTTTTGAAAATGTTGGATATGATACAGATAAATACACAGGGTTTGCTTTTGGCGTGGGGATTGAACGGCTTGCCATGCTGAAGTATGGCATTGATGATATAAGAAAATTTTTTGAAAACGACATCCGTTTTTTAAGGCAGTTTTAATATGAAAGTCAGTTTAAGCTGGTTAAAAGAGTATATTTCTGTTGATCTTGAACCTTCAGTGATATCTGCAAGGTTGACCATGGCAGGTCTTGAGGTTGATGCTGTTGAAGAAAGATATGATTATCTTGATAATATTGTTGTTGCCAAAGTTGATAAGGTGACCAAACACCCAAATGCAGATAAACTGACCGTCTGCAAGGTTGATGTCGGTGACGATCCCATTCAAGTTGTCTGTGGTGCACCCAATGTGCGGGAAGGTATGTTTGTTCCTTGTGCACTTCCAGGGGCAGTGCTCCCTGGAGATTTTAAAATTAAAAAGGGTAAACTTCGAGGAGAGGTTTCACAAGGAATGCTGTGCAGTGCCTCTGAGTTAAAACTCGATGCTGATGCATCCGGCATTATGGATTTAGAAGGGGATTTTATTCCTGGTATACCGCTTGAACAGGCCTTAAACATATCGGATACTGTTTTTGAAATTGATTTGACGCCTAACCGACCCGATTGTTTGAGTATGATTGGCGTAGCCCGTGAAGTAGGGGCTTTCACAGAACCCAAGCAAACAGTGACTCTGCCTGATTTTACACTTCCAGAAGAAAAAATAGGAAATATTTCCATTCATGATCACGCTTCTGTTCAGATTATTGACCCTGATCTTTGCCCAAGATATTCAGCCGGACTGCTATTTGATGTAAAAGTTGAGCCTTCTCCGTTTTGGCTGCAGGAAAAACTTGAGTCTGTTGGGCTTACACCAATCAATAATGTAGTTGATGTTACAAATTTTGTAATGATGGAAACAGGACAACCGCTTCATGCATTTGATTTTGATGAAGTTGCAAAAGGTAAAATAATTGTCAGAAGGGCAGGCAATGACCTGGATTTTACCACACTTGACAGCAAAGATCATAAACTTGAGTCTGATATGCTCATGATTTGTGATGGAGACAGACCTGTGGCACTTGCAGGTGTAATGGGCGGTGAAAATTCTGAGATTTCTGATAATACAACCCGAGTTCTTGTTGAAAGTGCATATTTTAATCCGATCTCAATTAGAAGAACAGCAAAGAAAACTGGCATTGCTTCTGATGCATCTCATAGATTTGAACGGGGCATTGACCCGGATGGAACAGTCAATGCATTAAACAGGGCCGTTGCCTTGATTGCTCAACTTTGTGATGGCGCAACCATTGCTAAAGATATTATTGATGAACATCCAAAAAAACGGGTCCCAATTGAGATTGACTTGAGTCCACAAGCCTTAAATACAAGATTGGGGACTAGTTTTGATACTGATAGAATGAAAGAGATGCTTGAGTCTGTTGAGTTTGAGATTGAAAAAATAAATGATACCCAACTCAAAGTTGGTGTACCTTCTTTCAGAGTAGATGTTACAAGACCTGAAGATCTTTCTGAAGAAGTGGCCAGGCTTTGGGGGTATAACAATATTGAGACGAGCTATCCTTTAGTTCCAGCCAAAGGTAGGCTTTTGAACCCTAAGATACCCTTAAGGGAAAAGGTCAGGCAAATATTTACAGGGCTCTCTTTTAGTGAAGCCATTAATTACAATTTTATTAATGAAAATTCATGTGACCGGTTAAACCTGTTGGATAATGATAAACAGCGCCAGGTTGAAACAATTTTAAATCCGATTTCAGACCAGATGTCAGTGTTAAGGAGCTCTTTGATTCCAGGCCTTCTTGAGACAATGAAGAAGAATATCGCTCAACAATCAGATACCATACGCTTCTTTGAGATTGGTAAGATTTTTTATGCCACTCAAAAAGGATCATTGCCTGAAGAAAAAGAAACAATAGCAGGCTTGATGACCGGGAACCGATCTGATCAGTCCTGGTATTCAAAAAAGGCCCAGATTGATTTTTTTGATTTAAAAGGTGTGGTTGAAGGTTTTTTTAAAGCATTAATGATCGAAAATATTGTGTTTGAAAAGATTGAAGATAATGCGTATCCTTATTATAAAAACGGATATGCCGCCCTTGTTAAATCCGGAAACACTGTTTTAGGTACACTTGGAAAAATTGATGGTAAGGTCTTGAAAAATTTTGGACTAAAGCAGGATGCCTATGTGTTTGATTTTGGCCTTAAAGTCATACTGGATTTGCTTCCAGGAGCCATTGAAGCCCAGATTTTACCAAAATTTCCTTCTATTTCAAGGGATATTACCATAATTGTAGACAGATCGGTAATAGTTGGCTCAATTTTAAAACAGATTGACCTGATTTCAAAAAAACAAATTTTGATTGAAAATGTTTTTCTTTTTGATTCATTTGAAGGTCAGCCACTGCCTGAAGGTAAAAAATCTTTATCTTTCAGGGTGGTATATCGATCGTCAAGTAAAACATTGAAAGAGAAAAATATTAAGAAAGTACATGTAAACATTTCAACATCGATCCTTGAGATGTTTAATGCTGACTTGCCGGAATAGACTTAACCCGGAAATGTCCGGGTTAAGAAAATAAGTAACTCTTATTACCTTTCCTCTTTGCCTAGGGAATTCCAATCAGATGAGTCGTAATCTTTTCCCGTGCTATAACAGATTTATTATATCCCGTTCCAGGCTGATTGCCTTACGTCCGCAGGATAGACATTGCTACAAATTCTAACCTGAAGGTCACACGTAAGATCCCTTCCACTGACCGTCAAAAACTTGGTCATTCTTCCCTCAAACAATTTGGCGGTTTAATCGTTACAGGAATCAAGAATTTATACGTAAAGATCCATATGCTCCCGTAAGGCAATCAGCCTTCCACTGGAAAGTGCACCAAATTTGAATTTTATAGAATGTTTTAAGGATTATCATTTTCGTCTACCATGGCAATTGGGCAAAAGGGGAATTATTCAAAGGTCTCTTATTGACAAAGCAGATATGCCTTGGTATATTGTGCCGCTAATGCGGGCATAACTCAGCTGGTAGAGTGCAAGCTTCCCAAGCTTGATGTCGCGAGTTCGAGTCTCGTTGCCCGCTCCATCTTTTAAAGGTAAGGGTGGCAGAGGTGTTCCATTTATTGGAGTTAAGATATGATCTGAACCGTTGATTTGTTCGGTGAAGATTTTGTTAAGGTTGTACTAGGAACGGGCGTCTGCCCGTTTTTTTTGTATTTAAGAAGTAAAAAAAAGAGTAAGGGCTTAAGGCTGAATCAAAAGGTGTAGAGTGAAGACAGATAACAGTATTTTAATTGAAAAAATAAAAGAAGTTGCTCAGCCATTGTGCCAGGGTGAGAACTTTGATCTTGTTCATTTAGAATATGTGAATAGTGGCCGTGAAAATATTGTTCGTCTCTTTTTGGATAAGCCTGGCGGTATTAAATTAGATGATTGTGTTTATATCAGCCGTCAACTTGGAGATTTAATAGATATTCAGATAGAAGATATTGGCAGCTATAGGCTTGAGGTTTCTTCTCCCGGGCTCAACCGCCCGTTGAATAAAAAAGAGGATTTTCATCGTTTCAAGGGTGAAAGAGTAAAGATTGAGACCAATGAGTTAGTTGAAAATAAAAAAAAGTTTACTGGAATTCTTGAATTAATTAATGATGATTCTGTTGTGATTTCTGTTGATGGTAAAAAAGTTGAGATATCAGATCATTTGATCCGCAAAGCAAGACTTGCAGGTCAGTAAAATGGAGAACGCTTAAAGAATGTTTATCACAGATATTAAAAGGGTTATTGATCAGGTAAGCCGTGAAAAGGGTATTGAACCGGAAGTTTTAATTAACACCCTGAAAGAGGCCATTATTTCTGCGGCTAGAAAGAAAATCGGACCCAGGGCTGATATTGAGGTTCATTATGATGAAAAAAGTGGTGATGTTGAGGTTTTCCATTTTAAAGAAGTCGTAAAAGAAGTTGAATATCATGACAGTGAATTGACTCTTGAAGATGGCTATGAATATGATCCAGAGTGTGAGATCGGAGACAGTTTAGGCATTAGGATAGATACTGAAGAATTCGGTCGAATTGCTGCCCAGTCTGCCAAACAGGTCATTATTCAAAAAATGCGGGAAGCTGAAAGAAACGCTGTCTATGAAAATTTTATCCATAAAAAGGGTAGAATAATTAATGGTATTGTTCAACGCTTTGACAGAGGTAGTATAATTGTTAACCTTGGTCAGGCTGAGGCGGTTTTAAGGCCCAGGGATCAAATGCCAAGAGAAAATTATAAACGTGGTGATAGAATAAGAGCCTATGTTCTGGATGTATTGGAAGAATCAAAAGGTGCACAGATAATTTTATCCCGAACACACCCTGAATTCTTAATGGAATTGTTTAAAACAGAAGTCCCAGAAGTGGCAGAAGGTATTGTAACGCTTCGCGGTGCAGCCAGGGTTCCTGGACTCAGGGCTAAGATAGCTGTTTCTTCTATGGATTCGGATGTAGATCCGGTCGGCGCCTGTGTGGGGATGAAAGGAAACAGGGTTCAAAGCATTGTTCAAGAACTTCGGGGTGAAAAAATTGATATTGTCCAATGGAATCCCGATATAGCCAGGTTTGTGTGTAATGCATTGTCTCCTGCTGAGATTGCCAGAGTGATCATAGACGAAGATAATCGATCAATGGAAGTTATTGTGAACGATGAATACCTTTCTATTGCGATTGGTAAGGGAGGCCAGAACGTTTCTCTTGCCTGTGAGATAACCGGTTGGCATCTGGAAGTAACCAGTGAAGAAGAATATAGCCGGGAAGTAAAACAGGGATACGACAGCCTGATGAAATTGGCTGGTGTGGGGCTGTCTGTGGCAGAAGTTCTTTTTAAGAGTGGATATTCTTCTCTTTTGGATATATCTGAAGCAGATATCGAAGATCTTGTTTCGATTGTTAATTTGGATGAATCTGAAGCCCGAGGAATGCGTGAAGAGGCAAAGGCTCTTCTGGAAGAAGAGTTAAAACAAGAAGAGTTAAAACAAGAAGAGTTAAAACAAGAAGAGTTAAAACAAGAAGAGTTAAAACAAGAAGAGTTAAAACAAGAAGAGTTAAAACAAGAAGAG
>JAAEKY010000628.1 GCA_024227235.1 Desulfobacteraceae bacterium
ATTTGTTCAATAAGCAGGCTGATTGCATTTTTATTGTCAGCCATAAAGCCTATTGATTTTTCTAATTGGCTATATTTGCAGCCATAGGCACCTGCAAGTTGCACTTCTTTGTAATGAAGCAGATTAATAAGGTTGGTTTCAATTGTTTCATTTTTTGAAATACCACTGAAAAAAGAAAACCTGCCCGCCTTATCAACTTTGGTAATTGCCTGACAAAAGGCAATAAAATCAGGGCAGGCATTGATTACCATATCAAATTCACTCTCGTTAATCTCTTTTTCACACAAAATATCTGTATTTTCCAAGAAATCTTTAGCACGCCTGATTTTTGCTTCACTTTTTTCAATGATTACAGGTTTTAATCCCAGATTTTTGGCATATAATCCTGTAAGAAGCCCAACAGTTCCGCCTCCATACACAAGAACCTTGCCATTTGATGTTGGAGTGAATTTTTCAAAAGCATTTATAATACATCCAACAGGTTCAGCAAAGCATGCAATATGAGATTCAAGATTGTCAGGTATTGGGATCAGACCGTTTTCAGGGACTAGAACACTGTCTGCAAAACCTCCATCAGTATGAAACCCTAAGATTTTCATATCATCACAGAGATTTTCCTGTTGGTTTTTACAAAATTTACATTGGCCACAACTTTTTCCGGGCCAGACAATATATCGTTTTCCATCTTTTTCAACCACTATTTCATGACCTAAAACCCTTGGGAAAACAAGATCTCTTTGTCCCTGTTCCCACATTTTTGCATCTGTTCTGCATATGGCACAGCAAACTACCTTTGTGGATATATATCCAGGGATCTTTGTTTCAGGTCCGTCATCCTCTTGGACTTCAAGGTTTTTAAGCCCCGTTAGAACTAACTTCATGTGAGATCTTCCTCAATAAGGTTTAATTTTTTAATACATGCTGATGTCATACCTTTGTCATGAAGAGTCTGAACCATTGTTTTAACTGAATCAAGATTAGACATTGGGAACACACTTGCTTTATCAAGCCCGCATTTCAAGAA
>JAAEKY010000629.1 GCA_024227235.1 Desulfobacteraceae bacterium
CACATTTGATGAATCTGATATCTTTAATGGCGGAAGTGCTTCACCTGCATGCTCTAAAATTGCCAAATCATGGAATTCATCTGTTGCGATAATCTTCGCCTTTATCCCTTTGTCTGGTAGGTTTTTATGAAAAATTCTCAAATAGGCCAGTTTCTTTTTTCCCAGAACGGGTGAAATCACATGATAATTTGTGACAAGTCTTTTACCGCCCTTAATGACAAATCCCGTGCCCATGTAACTTGATTTAGGGATATCATTAAAATAGTAGGTACCAACGGCAACAATAGATGGCTTTATGGCTGCGATTAAATTTGCAAATTGATCATCTGCTGATTTATCTTTTTTGTGCGCTTCTAAAAAAGGGGAACACAAAACAATCATAAGAAGAGCAAAAATAAAAATTTTTGCTCTTCTCATATTTTACTTCTTTGCATTTTTCATTGAGGCTTTAACAAAATCCCTGAATAAGGGGTGAGGGTTATCTGGTTTAGATTTGAATTCCGGGTGGAACTGGCAACCAAGATACCAGGGATGATCTTTTAATTCAACAATTTCAACAAGCTCATGATCAGGGGATGTTCCGCTAATAATTAGTCCAGCTTCCACCAATTGGTCTTTATATTCATTATTAAACTCAAACCTATGCCTGTGACGCTCAGAGATTTGTTCTTGTTTGTAAGCTTTCTTGGCAAACGTATCTGGAATCAATTTACAAGGATATGCGCCAAGACGCATGGTTCCACCCTTATCAGACTCCTCATCTCGTTTTTCAACCTGTTTGGTCTGTTCGTCATACCATTCTTTCATCAGATAAATGACAGGATACGGCGTATATGGATCAAATTCTTCACCATTGGCATCTTCCAAATTGAGAAGATTCCTGGCTATTTCAATAACAGCCATGTGCATACCCAGACAAATCCCAAAATAAGGCACCTTATTCTCTCTTGCATATTTAGCAGCTAAAATTTTCCCTTCAATTCCCCTTGAACCAAATCCGCCTGGCACAAGGATGCCGTCGCTTTTTGAAAGGATATCTACAACATTATCGTCTGTCAAAGTTGTGGAATCTATATATTGTAAATTCACCCTGGCATCATTTGATATACCCCCATGAGCCAGTGCTTCATTGAGACTTTTATAACTTTCGGTTAAATCAACATATTTGCCAACAATAGCAATATTTACTGAAAATCTTGGATTTTTAAGTCTTTCGACCATCTCTTTCCAATCATCCAATTGCGGTGCCCGTGCCCAAATATTCAATTTTTTTAATATTTTGTCACCCAAGCCTTCCTTATTATAGACCAGCGGTACTTCATAAATACAATCCACATCTTTTGCGGTAAACACATCTTCTGCCGTTACATTACAAAAGAGTGCAATTTTGGATTTAATTTCCTTGGACAGGTAACTTTCAGTTCTGCATAAAAGAATATCCGGCTGGATACCGATGCTTCTAAGTTCTTTAACACTATGCTGAGTGGGTTTTGTTTTAACCTCGCATGCTGTTTTAATATACGGAACAAGTGTCAAATGAATATAAATAACATTGTCTGCACCCGCATCCGCTCGAAACTGCCTGATGGCTTCTAAAAATGGTAGAGACTCAATATCACCTATCGTACCACCGATCTCAACAAGCACGACATCGATATCATCACCCACCAGGCAAATACTTTTTTTGATTTCATCTGTGATATGAGGGATGACCTGCACTGTACCACCAAGATACTCTCCCTTACGTTCTTTATTAATCACTATATCATAAATCTTACCCGTGGTGAAATTACTGTTTTTACCTAATTTAGCATTGGTAAATCTTTCATAATGGCCCAAATCTAAATCTGTTTCCGCTCCATCATCAGTGACAAACACTTCTCCATGCTGAAACGGGTTCATGGTCCCTGGATCAACATTTATATAAGGGTCAAGTTTTTGTATGGTAACAGTCAAACCGCGGCTTTCAAGGAGCATTCCTATGGCAGCTGATGCTAACCCTTTACCTAAAGATGAAAGTACGCCTCCGGTAACAAAAATATACTTGGTGTTTTTAGCCATCATCCCTCACTTGTTTAAAATTATTCATATAGTTTTTTAAACTCTTCAATACGTTTGTCTAGTTCATCGACTTGTTTATCATTCTCATCAAAGGAACCAGGATTGTTATTTGGGTACAATTGTTTAATATGGTCAATGTCAAATAAAGAAGGTGAGATTTGAGAAGTCAATTCAAAATTTTCAACATTAACAATTGCAAACAATTTATTGTCTAAAAAAATACTTGTCTGCATGGGATACCAGGTTTTACTAACCCGCTGCCAGTTACTATAAAGAAATTCAACAATCCAACCATTTTTTTCAACCACATATTTCTTAGGTAAGAATGTATCTTTTTCTATCCAGAGCCCGGCATATGGTTTATTTTTTTCAAAAGATCTACCGATAACATAACAAATAATATCATTATATCTTTGAAAAGATACTTTTGTTGTATCTATGCCGGCTATGATAAGTTGACTGATAAGGCTTTCGTGGTCCCGGTAAAGTAAAATATCTGTATACAGATCAACCGGTGATTTATCTTGAGAAACGGTAACCCCATCTAATACTTTGATAAATTCAAAATCTGATTCAACACTGAAACCTGCTATGGAATCAGATGTAATTTCAGATCTGAATTGGTTGGGGTATCTAAAATAAAGTGTTTCTTCTAATTCGGTATAGCTTGTTTGAGTGTCTTCATAATTCAAGACCATTTTTGTTTGGTATGCCTTAATGCCAACAGGCTGTTTGATCTTTTCAATAACCAGATATAACAGGTGGGGTGCCTGGGGGACAAATGCCTGGCCCACATCTGACATCAGGATGAAAAACAGTATAAAAAAAACTAAACGGAATCTTATTTTCATAACCTAAAGGTCGCTCGTAAATTAAACAAAAAGATCTTCAGGAAATGATGCACTATCTCCCAGTTGCTCCTCAATTCTGATGAGTTGGTTATATTTTGCCACTCTATCACTTCTGGACATTGACCCTGTTTTTATTTGTCCTGAATTGATACCGACAGCAAGATCAGCAATAAACGCATCTTCTGTTTCTCCGGATCTATGCGAGACAACCGTTGTATACCCTGATTCTTTTGCCATCTGAATGGTATCCAGCGTTTCTGTCACTGTTCCAATCTGATTGAGCTTTATCAGAATTGAATTACCGATTCCCCGCTCAATGCCTTTCTTAAAAATATCCGGGTTTGTCACAAAAATGTCATCTCCAACGATTTGTATAGAATTACCCAGTCGTTCGGTCATCACTTCCCATGAATCCCAATCCCCTTCAGCAAGTCCGTCTTCTATGGAGTATAAAGGATATTTTTCAACTAATTTTTCATAATAATCAATCAGATCAACCGCTGAGAGCTCTTTGCCTTCCGACTGGAAAATATATTTACCATCCTTATAGAATTCTGAAGCGGCTGCATCAAGGGCGATACCAATATCCTTACCCGGTCTGTAACCTGCCGCATCAATGGCATTGATAATGTATTCCAAGGCGTCTTCATTGGATTTCAAGTTTGGAGCAAACCCACCTTCATCCCCGACTGCTGTACTTAACCCTTCACCTTTTAATATTTTTGCAAGATGATGAAAAGTCTCTGCTCCCATTCGAACCGCTTCTGCAATGCAATTGGCACCATATGGAAGGATCATGAATTCCTGGATATCCAGATTATTGGCTGCATGCGCCCCGCCATTAATAATGTTCATCATAGGAACCGGCAACAATCTGCCATTAATACCGCCGATGTGCTGGAACAATGGAATTTCACACGCTTCAGCCGCGGCTCTTGCCGCTGCCATGGACACACCTAAAACAGCATTTGCACCCAGTCTTGACTTGTTTTCTGTACCATCAATATCCAGCATAGTTTGATCAAGACCTGCCTGATCCATGGCATCATATCCTATAATTTCAGGTGCAATGACTTCATTAACATTGGCAACGGCATTTAAAACGCCTTTGCCTAAAAAACGGTTTTCTGACTTATCTCTTAGTTCCAGGGCTTCTCTTGTCCCAGTTGATGCGCCGGATGGAACCGCAGCTCTTCCTGTTGCACCACAGGCCAAGACAACATCTACCTCAACCGTTGGATTCCCTCTGGAATCAAGAATCTCCCTTGCTCTGACATCAATTAATTCAGTCATCGTGCCCCCTGTTTTAAATGTATTTTTTACTTATATTTTATTTAAATATTTCATGATTTTTCTGTGTCCCATTCATAGCAATATCCATTGTGACATTCAAGGACTATTCAAAAATTATTGACATATTTTTTATTGTTTATAGGGACAAGCTTAATTTTATTAATTCACCCCGATTAATTCCCCGTTATTATAGCTGTGGCATCCCCTTCAGGAGTCGTTATCCGTTTAATATCAAACTTTGCAAGAAGGCTATTTGCAATACCCGGGGATAAATGCCCCGGAAGTGTGGGGCTGAGGGGCGCACTCAGGAAGACTATAAGAAAATTAGGAACCACTTTCTTTTTCATTGTCTCCTGACACTGATTACCGGACATAGACATGATACCCCCCTTTTTATAAAAATATTATCTAAAATTATTGCCGTTCAATTGATCAGGCAGCTTTATTGGGAAATACCTTTAAATGAAGGTGATAAAGAATTTAAGTCAACATGATGCTGCAATATAAAGGTTAAAAAGTATATTGCATGTATATTAAGCCTTATAAAAACAATATGGCTTTTATGTTTAAGGCAGAATTGAGACATAAATAAATACCCTTACTTATTATGCAATGAATAGTTGAATGCCTGAAGGCAATATCTGGATTGTAGTACAACCGATTCTGACAATGGCGGAATAATGGATTAAACCAAACAAGAGGCAGTGGCCTTAAGGCCGTCTGCCTCTTATTTGTAAAAAGCTGATTCAACACCATGAATCATTTTTTCCCAATAGCGAGATTTAAAATTAATGTAAAGGCCAAGCGTGATATTTTTTTAAGAAAACTTGAATTAACAATGGTCTGTTGACAAACCATACAAAAATAAATGTTTAGCAGGACCCTTCAATCATTAAGCAATATTTATTCTAACTCCCCCCACAAGTCATTTTAGAAATCAACATAAATTCTTAAAAAAATTTAAAAGACCAGGGGTTGCTCTTATTGTAATTGTTGACAGAAAATGCTATCCCTGTTCGAATTGTTGACTTTTATTTTAAATATCAGGAGACATTGCGTGGTTATCAAATTAAAATATTATATTATTTTTTCAACCCTGTTTTTTTTGTCCATCATTCAAGTATCTATGGCTGACACTCCATGCTCATGTGACCAGCAAAACAGTATTCAAACCATTATCGGGGTTGAACTCGTTACCTGCTCCACAAATGCTTCGAATAACCAGCGGGTTAATTATACAGAGCATACACAAATTCATTGCTCCGGAAACGGTCTTTATATCAATACGAGGGGAAGCAACAACTGGTTTGATTTTACACCTAACGAAGCTGCTAACCGCTACAAGGGGTCAACATACCGAGTGTTCAGGAACGGCACCCATGTTCTGGCAATTCATAAAAATTTTACCGGGCAGATCGGCGGGGTCAACGTTACTGATTATTCTTTTGGAGTAGTTCACAATAATGTAATTACATGTCCTTACATTTTCCCTCCTTTGAATGTAACAAGCGATCGTGATGGTGATGGGATAGTCGACTGCATTGACAACTGCCCTGATGATCCCAATAAAACCGAACCTGAGGATTGTGGTTGTGGTAATCTGGAAACTGACAGCGATAAAGACGGAGTCGCAGATTGTGTCGATAACTGTCCCAATATTCCAAATCCAGACCAGGGGCCTTGTCCACCACCTGATTCTGATGGAGATAGCGTTCCAGACATTATAGAAGAAAATTCAAATGACAAAAATTTGGGGCCAGGATGTTAGAATTCTTTGAAAGCAAAGAGCAAAATTTATATAGCAATCAAAATTATTTTTTGGAGAGGGTATTTTGAGTATTAAAAACTTAACAATTCAAAACATTCATTTTGTATGGATCATATTGTTTTCTTGTTTTACTATTGGCTTGTTTTCCAATCAATCTGTCCAAGCAGCCCAGGTTGCCAATATTAATATTATTAATGGAAATAATTATGAGCAGGCAATTGATGTGGCCTTCAGCTCACCGTTTCAAAACGGCTTTACCTTTAAACGGCATTATAACAGCCAAAGTACTATTGACTCAACTATCGGCTTTGGCTGGTCTCATAACTATGACATGGTATTAACTCCGAACTTTATGAACAGTTCTTATCTATTAAAAATCAAGGGTATGTCAGGGAGAGGATATTATTTTGGGGATTATGATCTTGACGGAACCTTTGATAGTTACTTTCAAGATAACAGCACGATAATACAAGATGGCGGGAATAACTATATCTGGACACGGGAGGATGGCACTGTTTACAAGTTCAATGATACGGGGGTTCTGCTTTCTATTACAGATAAAAACAGTAATATTC
>JAAEKY010000630.1 GCA_024227235.1 Desulfobacteraceae bacterium
ATCTTTGTTTATATTAATTAATTATGAATGAGATAAATGAAACAATGTCACAAGATCCTAAAAAAATCGAAAAAGAACTGGGTGAATTTTTAAACCAAAAATTCGGCGGAAACGTTAAAATTATCACGCCTTCTGTTCTTCCCCAGAAAGATGCCATCTCTGGGAAAGATTCTAGTAAAGGAAAAAAAGCGCTGATTGATTTTAACATTAAGCCTAAAGAACTTATTGAGTATCTAGATCAATATGTGGTTCGACAAGACAAAGCAAAATCCGTACTATCTACAAAAATATGTACCCACATCAATCGGATTAGACATTCACAAACCTCAGGTGAAGGCGTATCAAAAATAACTGGAAATATAAAATCCAATATTTTAATGTTAGGCCCTACTGGTATTGGCAAAACCTACCTGATTAAGCTGATTGCAAAAAAGATTGGGGTTCCTTTTGTCAAAGCTGATGCCACTAAATTTTCTGAAACCGGTTATGTCGGCGGAGATGTTGAAGATTTAATCCGGGACCTGGTTAAAGAAGCTGATGATGACATTGAACTTGCAGAATGCGGTATTGTTTATGTTGATGAAATTGATAAAATAGCGGCGAGTCCTAATGTTATAGGCGCCCAAGTATCAAGGACCGGTGTTCAAAGAGCACTTTTAAAGCCAATGGAAGAAACAGATGTTGATTTAAAAGTGCCTCATGACCCTGTATCCATGATGCAGGAATTGGAAGCCTTCCAAAGGACGGGGAAAAGAAATCGGCAGCGCGTGAATACGGCAAATATTCTTTTCATTTTCAGTGGTGCGTTTACAGGGCTTTCAGATGTCATTCGAAGGCGATTATCTAAACAGAATATTGGATTTGGTTCAAAGCTTATAAAATCACAAAATAAAAATGATCTGCTTAAAAAAACCAATGCCGAAGATCTGGGCAATTTTGGTTTTGAATCTGAATTTATTGGGAGAATCCCCGTTCGATGCCTTCTTGAACCCCTTACTGAAAAAGATCTTCTTACCATTTTAAAAATGCCGAATAATCCGGTTATTTTAAGTAAAAGACTGGATTTTAGTTCCTATGGAATAAAAATTGTTTTTACAGAAGAGGCATTAAAACTATTAGCAAAAAGGGCATATAAAGAGAATACTGGGGCGCGGGGCCTTGTTAGTGTGGTAGAAGAAGCCTTACTTGATTTTGAAGAAAAACTCCCCTCTTACAATATTTCAAACTTTATTGTGACCAAAGAAATCCTTGAAAACCCTAAGCGCCACCTGAATGACCTGATATCAACACAAGATTCATTAAAATGGAACACCCTTTATGAAAAAGCATTCCTTGATCATAAAAAGTATATTTCAAACTATGTAAAAGAGAACTGGAAAACACTGTCTATTAAACATGGTTTAACGCTTTCAGAAATCCGATGCAATATGGTCGCTCAATATTTTTGTACAAATGTTATGGAAGTTGAGGATGCTGTAAAAAAAATTAAAAGGTTTCATGACTCTGTAAAAGAAATCGAAGTTGAAGTATCCAAAAGCTATGATTTGAATATTATTTTTGAGGAAGATGCCATTGACTTTTTAATTGAACAATTTATTAATCATCATGCGACCATCGAAGAAATTTTGGCAAAAATCTATGACAACTATTATGATGGGTTTAATCTGATACGTGAAAAAACCGGTAAAAGCAGATTTTTCCTATCCAAAAGTGCCCTTGTGGACCATGAAAATCACCTTAACGACCTTATCAGGAAAGAAATAAAATGATTGGAATTTCAAAACTTTATTGTGCAACCGTAGAACCATCAGATGCATTAAGATACTCAAGAAACTCAGGGCAGTTGCCATCCCATCTTTTACAGTTTTCAAAAGATAAAAAGCCGGTGGTCGTCTGGAATATGACAAGACGCTGCAATCTTAAATGCGTTCATTGTTATGCCAAATCAGATGATATTTCCTATGACAATGAACTCAACCATGAACAAAGTCTTGCTATGATTGATGATCTGGCTCAATTTGGCGTGCCGGTTCTTTTGTTTTCAGGTGGCGAACCTACTATTCACCCAAGACTTGTTGAGTATGCACAATATGCTGTCAGTAAAGGGATGAGAGCTGTTATCTCCACCAATGGAACACTTATTACACAAGAAAAAGCAAAAATCTTAAAAGAAATTGGGCTTTCCTATGTGGGTATCAGTCTGGATGGTTTAGAAGAAACCCATGATAAATTCAGAGGCATTAAAGGATCGTTTAAAAAGGCCATGGCAGCTATTGAGAATTGCCAGGAAGCCGGAATTAAAGTTGGCTTAAGATTTACCATCAACAAAAGAAATGTAAATGATATCCCTGGAATCTTTGATCTTCTTGAAGAAAAAAATATCCCCAGGGCCTGCTTTTATCATTTGGTATATTCAGGCAGGGGCTCAGAAATTGCCAAAGAAGATCTTTCCCATGAAGAAACCAGAGAAGTACTTGATTTAATCATGGATCGAACTAAAGATCTCCATGATCGAAAACTGGCAAAAGAAATTCTCACTGTGGATAATCATGCTGACGGGCCGTATGTCTATCAAAGATTATTAGAGGAGGATCCCCAACGAGCCGCTGAGGTTCTTGAACTTTTAGAAATGAATGAGGGCAATAATTCTGGCCGAGGTATTGGATGTATCTCATGGGACGGTGAGGTCCACCCCGATCAATTCTGGCGAGAAAAAAGTCTTGGAAATATTAAAGACACCCCCTTTTCAAAGATTTGGACAAATATTGATAATGATTTTTTAATGAAACTTAAAGAAAAGAAAAAGCATGTTAAAGGCCGATGTGCTGGGTGTAAGTGGCTTGATATTTGTGCAGGAAACTTCAGAGCTAGAGCCGAATCTGTTGCCAACGACCCTTGGGACAGCGATCCTGCTTGTTATTTGACAGATGAAGAGATTAAAAAGGAGAATTCTTAATGCTTTTTCCAGACTCCCGTGGACGAAGATTGCGAGCAACACATAATTTTCGAAGAATGATACGGGAAACAAAAATTTCTCGTGATGACCTGATCCTTCCTTTATTTGCCATAGATGGTAAGTCAGTTAAAAAACCGATTGAATCCATGCCGGGTCATTTTCAACTTTCCTGTGATCATATTGTAAAGGTTGCGCAAGAAGCAAACGATGCGGGTGTTCCTGCTATCATATTATTCGGCATTCCAGATAAGAAGGATTCTTTGGCAACCCGTGCCTATGCATCTGATTCAATTGTTCAAAAAGCCGTTCAACAGGTTAAAGAAAAAATTCCGGATATCTCGGTAATTACCGATGTCTGCCTTTGCGGCTACACTGATCATGGCCATTGCGGCGTTGTAGAAAATGGGATTATTGACAATGATGCCTCCCTTGATCTTCTTGCAAAAACTGCTTTATCACATGTCAAAGCAGGTGCAGATATGGTAGCACCATCTGATATGATGGACGGAAGAGTGGGTGAAATTAGACAAACGCTTGATGAAGAGGGTTTTTCTCACGTCCCGGTGATGTCTTATGCAGTCAAATACAGTTCTGCATTTTATGGCCCATTTCGACAAGCTGCTGAATCTGCCCCACAGTTTGGCGATAGAAAAACCTATCAAATGGATCCTGCCAATTCAAATGAGGCCATCAGAGAAGCCACCATGGATATTGAGGAAGGGGCTGACATTATTATGGTGAAACCCGCCCTATCCTATCTTGATATTATTTATCGGCTAAAAGAAGAAATAGATCTTCCAATTGCCGCCTATAATGTCAGTGGCGAATATTCGATCATGAAGGCGGGTGAAATAATGGGGTGGGTGAATGCCAAGGACCTTATAATGGAAACGCTTTTATCTATTAAAAGAGCGGGCGCAGATTTAATCCTTACTTATTCTGCAATTGATGTTGCAAGGGAGTTAAACGCGTAATGAATCATCCTCATGCTCATGCTAAAAAAGGTCATGCCAATACCATTCGGTTAGTTGCTTGGGAAACCACACGCAGATGCAATTTGTCGTGTAAACATTGCAGAGCGGTTGCCGAAAATCATCCCTATGACAACGAGCTTGATACCCAAGCATCGTTTAAACTGCTGGATCAAATAAAAGAAGTTGGCGACCCCATCATCATCCTCACAGGAGGAGAACCTCTGCTACGGGATGATATTTTTGATATTGCCGCTTATGGTACAAAATTGGGTCTTCGAATGGTTATGGCACCCAATGGAACCTTAATCACAAAAGAAAATGCCAGAAGAATGAAAGATTCTGGAATCAAAAGGATCAGTGTCAGTCTTGATGGCTCTACCCCCCAAACCCATGATGCGTTCAGAGGACTTAACAATGCATTTGAAAATTCAATCCAAGGTATACAAATAGCAAAAGAAGCAGGTATTGAATTTCAAATCAACACCACCATTACAAAAACAAATCTGGACCAGATCCCTAAAATTTTAAATCTTGCAGAAAAATTAGGTGCTGTGGCACATCATATTTTCCTTCTGGTTCCGACAGGACGCGGAAAATATATTGCAGACAGTGAAATCAATGCCAAAGAATATGAAGAAACCTTAAATTGGTTTTATGATCAACGAGACAAAACCACCCTTCAGCTTAAAGCGACTTGTGCGCCCCATTACTACAGAATATTGCGCCAACGTGCCAAAAAAGATGGAAAAAAAGTAACATTTGAAACCCATGGGCTGGATGCGGTTACAAGAGGGTGTCTGGCTGGAACAGGGTTTTGTTTTATCTCCCATGTTGGTCGGGTTCAGACCTGTGGTTTTCTTGATGTTGAATGTGGTGACATTACCAAGCAAAGTTTTAAAGATGTCTGGGAAAACTCTACCGTGTTTAATGAGATGAGAGATTTTAATAAGTTAGAAAACAAATGCGGTATCTGTGAGTTTAAAAGAGTCTGTGGCGGATGCCGGGCCCGCGCCTACGAAGCAACAGGGAATTATCTTGAAGAAGAACCTTTGTGTTCCTATCAACCCCAAAAAAATACTCAATAATTTAGATAAAATAAGGCCGGAAAAATTATTCCAGCCTTATTTTATTGTTGTTGTTCTAAAATTAATTCTTGAATAGTCTTCTTGTAAGCCCCGCAGCAATCAATAAACCTGACCCTAAAACTAAAAGGGTTACCGGTTCTGAAATTGGGTTTCCGGCAAAGAAATATCCGATTCTATCTGCATGTGCAAATACTGGATATAAAAAAATAGCTGTTATTAAGATTGCAAAAAGTACGATATGCTTTTTCATAAACCCTCCTAATTAACGGAAATTTTTCATTATTATAACTATTTTTAATTTACTTTAATGATACTCTGATACTGTTTGTAGCAAAGACCATACCAATTCAGAATTTTATTTTCCAAATTTGTAAAAATCCCTTTAAATATAAGACTTTAAAAAAAATTTAGCAGGTTTTGTTTGTATTTTAGATCAATAGAATGTGTAAAATATGTAACAAAAATATGTAATTTTTTTCACAATTTTTAGATAAATTGTATTTAATGACGCATCTGTTAGGGAGACTTTTGAATACTGTTCAATTTTGTTTTATTGCAAGGAAGATTAAAATTATAGTCGGAGGGCTCGAAGAGGAGCTAATACTCACATATATTGAATATTTTTAGGATTATCATTTTCATATTCCGTAGCAATTGAGCAAACGGGGGTATTATTCAATGGTCTCTCATATGGAATTGAGGGTTATAATAATCGGTTTATCTTTTTGAGTATTACCTGTAAACATTACAGGACCTGGTCGTCTATACCGGTCCTGGTTGGATTCTGCAGCCAGCCACTCATCCCTTAAAGCCTTAAAAACTCTAAAGGCATTTGAGTTTAAATCTACAAGGCTCTTTTCCATTACCAGTTCTAACTTGCCTTTTCTTTCCTCGAGGTGCATCAATTTTGCAATCGGGATACCAATGGGTTCCCACTTATCAAATTTTTTCTCAAGGTTCTTTATAGCTGCCATTTGTCCTGTAGCATTGTTTGCGATCAAATGAAATGCTGTCAGCCCAAGATTATACGTATAATTACAATCAAAATGTGTGGGATCAGATCCGCGGCCATCATATCCATAAAAATGCGTTTGCATTTTAAAATCAGGATCAGATTTTTTAAATATCCGGATAATAGGATCAGGCACATTATCCTCCTGTGTGATTAACTCATTGGCGACCAATGCTTGTTTTAATGTTTTTAAAGATATAATAGATTCTTTAATCAGTAAAAATTTTTCATCAGGATTTTTAAATATAGCCTTACCAAATTTATCAGGGATGATATTTGCGCTTTCCATTTTTGATGTATAATAAGATCTTTCAATTCCGATTTTGTACTTACCCTGCTCTTTTAATATACTTAAATACTCTTTTACCATATCCATAATAATTTTTTCAGTTTTCACCTGGGAAAATTGAAAATTACCATGCATGTCCCGTTCAACCAACAACCCTTCTTGAAAAAATGAAGGTAACTGATTAAACAGGTCATCATCTCTTAAATTCCATATAGGAAATTTGGATTTATCCCCCATCCCTCTGGCAATGTGTCTTAAGTATTCAAGTTTGCCGGTTAAATTTGGAAAAGAAGAATGGAACTCAATGTCATGAATATAGTTATAGTCTGCAATAATTTTATTCAACTTAATAATAAAGACCTGGATCTCATTTATAAAGTCGAGAATACCTTCAGGAATAATCATAACACCAAAATTCTTCCCTGATGCTGCTCTTCTCACAATTGCATCACAGATTAACCTGGACAAATGACGTAATGTCATTCCATAGGCTGTATAATCGACAGCGCCTTCTTTTTTTGCCTTTTTAATCCTTTGGTGATCTGTATAATCTGCAAGCTCTTCACCGATCAGGGACAGGTTGGCATGCGTCTGGAATGTACTCTCCAATGTCAAATGGCTGGCAACTCTTCCCATTACTTTACATACATGCCAGTACTTGGTGTCTGAGCTGGCATCCGTCGTTAGATTGCTGATATTTTGCGAAAATGCTCTTGCCGCTGTATGAAATCCAAATGAAATGGCACACAGGATCTGGCCATCATCTGTTTTTACCTGAATATCTCCATCAATTGTCTTTGGGACGCCAATAACCTTAATTCCTGCATTTTTAAACTGTTGGGCAAGAAAGGCTGCATTTGTATTTGAATCATCTCCGCCAATAACGACTAAGGCATCAAGTTTTAGGTCCATACAGGTCTTTAATGATAATTCCATTTTATTTTTTGAATCAATCTTGGTTCTTCCTGTCTTGATCATGGAAAAACCACCCATATTCCTATATGCATCTATAAGACTCTGAGTAATTTCAACATATTTTGATTCAAGCAGGCCATCCGGTCCTAAAAGGAATCCAAACACTTTAGAGTCTGAGTTATACTTTTTAGCTTCATCATAAAGCCCTGCAATTACATTGTGTCCACCCGGTGCGGGCCCCCCTGAAAAAACCACACCAATATTCCGAGGTTTGGAAAATGTCTGCTTTGAACTTTCTGTCTTGTCCTGCCCTGGAATGATGCGTTGAACATTATTATTTACAATATCCGGTAGTACTTTTAATGCTTCATGGTCATGCTTAAATTTATATTCCGGGCATTCTTCTATTTTTGTATATTTGGATGAAAATATTTTTATTTTCTTTGGGGAGAATGACCGTCTTTCAATGGTTTCAGTATTCACATCCGAGGTTACATGTCCGGTTTTCGGATGATTTAATAAAAAATCAAGTGATTTACAGTTCTTATCTTTCATATCAGCTCCTGCTATCCATTCCAACTCAACTAACTAGTGTCTGACGAAAACCCGTGTTTGGGCTAAAAGTTGCCCATATGCAAGGCGTAAAGGCTCGAAGAGATACGTATGCATACATCTTGAAACCGGAGTGTACTACTGTACATGAGGCCACTCTTATATTTGACAAGATTTTGAAGCAACGCAGCCGAAGGGTGAGTTTTTGTTCAAACACTAACTAAAACCCGATTCCGTCCTTCCTCTTTTGCCTTATAAACGGCAATATCAGCTCGTTCAAAAACTTGTTGATGTTTAGTATCACTCTTCTTTACTTGAGATATTCCAATGCTAACGGTTACCTTTACTTTGTCTTTTTTATAAATAAACTCAATTTTTTCAATTGTTTTCCTAATTTTTTCAGCTGCTTCTTTTGCACCGTCAGTTTCTGTTTCAGGCATAATTACAACAAATTCTTCTCCACCGTATCTAGCAAGAACATCATTTTTTCTTAATAATGGAATACTTCGCTTAATGATCTCTTGCAAGCACTTATCACCTATGGCATGGCCATATCTGTCATTAACTAATTTAAATTTATCTGCATCTATTAACAGTAATGAAAAACAGGTATCATATCTCAAGAATCTGGCCATTTCTTCTTCAATCTTTTTATCATATGCCCGTCGATTAAATGCACCTGTCAATTGATCCCGATTCAACTTCTTTTCCAACTCCTCCGTGTATTTTGTCGCTTCATTAAGTTCTTGTTTCAACTTTGTAAAACCAGACTTAAAGGCATCTTGGTTTTTTTCAGCCACTTCCCTAATCGCCCTATCCTTAGCTTGCTTAGATCCCAGTGCGCTTTTAATAGCGGCAAGTCGTTCTGATATTTGTACTTTTAATTCATCAAGGGTTGATGCGACATCAGACGTTTGTTTTAATCCTTGCATTTCTGTACTTAAAACAGATTCAAATCCTTCATTGGATTTTAACATGGAATCTGTGTGCTGATAAGTTGATGCCAATTTTGATTCAATATCAAGAATTTTACTAACCACTTCCTGAACAAATGCATTGACCTTTTCTCTGTCCTGATTGGTGTTGGAAATATAAACAAAAATAAGGCTGAAAACACTTTCTCTAATATTACTGATATCACTGGTGTCTTCTGCTTGGTTAATTCTTTTCGTTATATTATCAAGCTTGCTGAAAAAATTTTTATCCAGATTGGATCTAAGATTGTTTACGACTTCATGGTAACTGAGTTTGTACTCATCAATAAATGATTCTGATGGGCTTTTAAGGATAGAAGAAAACAGACCCTTTTTCTTTTTACCGGTCACCGGCCCGATATCCTCTTTGAGCATAGCGGTTTTAACTTTTTCAAAAATATATTCCATCTTCCCTTCAGACTCTCCTTTTTTCAAAGCCACACTTAAATCCTTACATACTTTGGAGAATGGATTGTCACCGCTAGCAACCGTATCAAAAATCACAGGCAGATACTTGTGATACAACCTGCTCATATTTTCATATCTATCTTCAACTCCATCTAACTCTTTTAGCAAAGTATCTTTCTGGGATTGAAGTTTCTTTACCTGATCCTGTAATATCATTAATCTTTCGTTCTCGGGTGAACTCATAGATTTCATGTCCTTTTTAAGGTTAATCTATACTCTTCTACTTTAAACCACAGATGAACAGAAAGTAAACCCTGATGTTATAAAAATCATAGCCATGGTTTTAATTTATATCAGGGTAAACTGACATTATTATTTTAGTCTAAGTTCTCTTTTCCCATCTTTGTACTTAAATATCCATCAATCATTAAATGAACAATATGATGCAAGACACAAACAAGTAAGGCGGTTCCAAATTCATTAAAATACGAAATCTGAATCATCACTGACAATGGTAACGTCTTTTGTGACCCCATAAAAATAATACTTTCAAATCGACCTTTTTTTATACTGAATATTTTTACAAGAGCAAAAGAAAAACTTAGAAGCACTATATGGAAAGCACTCACAAGAATCAAAATATAAACAAAGGCTATACCATTCCCTAAAATAATCTGCTTTGCACCTGCAAGAGAAATAAAAACGACGCCAATAATCAACCATTGGTTAATGATTTGCATCTTAAATTTGTTCAATCGATTTGCCTTAAATACCAGGGACTTTGCTCCAATACCGATCAACAATGGGAAAAGGACAAGTAATGTTAATTTAATGATAATAGCACCCTGGTCTATCATTAATTCTTTTTCCTGGTTCAAAAAAGATAATAACCACGAAAGGACAATTGGGATGGAAAAAATTCCAATAAAATTTGATAGGATCGTTACAAAAAGGGCATGTGCCATATTACCGCCTGCTGTCTGAGTCATAACAACACCAGAAGATAATGTTGTTGGCATAGCAGCGACGATAAAAAGCCCTATGGCTACACCAGTCTCAAGCGGAAGGACACAGAACATTACTGCAGCCATAGGGGCAAAAACAACAATGACAGCTAATGATAAAAGCGTTGATTTTATATCTTTAATTCCCGCTTTTATCTGATGACTCTGAATTAAAAGGCCTGAAATAAAAAAAATTAAACATATCATGATTTCCGGTCCATAATTATCTTTTAGAGCAAGGCCAATTCTTACAAGATAATTTGATCGCTCAAAAATGACTGCTGCAACGACAAGAACAAGACTGAATAAAAACCAATGTTGTCTAATTTTTTGAATCATAATTAGGTCTCAAAAATTAAAATTAATATGGATGCCTTTTATACATTTAAATTTTCGCTCACAATCCTTGATTCTATTTCAAGAAGAATGTAAAAGATACACAAATAATTTAAATTTTAGGAGTGATAAAAATTGGGGTTAAATCTATTTACAAAAAAAAGTGAAAAAAATAAAAATCCAGAGAACACATTTTTTTCAAAGCTAAAAACAGGTCTTTCAAAGACGCGTCAGGTATTAACCACTGATATTAATGAACTATTTGTTTCCAACAAGGCGATTGATGAAGACCTTTTTGAAGAGTTGGAAGAATTATTAATTACATCAGATCTTGGTATTGATATCACTTTGGACATGATGGAACGAATAAAGAAAAAAGCAAAAAAACTTTCAAATGCTGAAGAATTAAAACAAATATTACGAGAAGAACTGATTGCCCTTTTCCCAAAGGATGGTGATACTACTAAAGAAGAGCCCACCACAAAGCCACATATCATAATGGTTGTTGGCGTTAATGGAACCGGCAAAACAACCACCTTGGGAAAGCTTGCCATGAAATATTCGTTACAGGGAAAAAAGGTCCTCATTGCGGCAGCCGACACATTCAGGGCCGCTGCAATTGAGCAGGTCGAAATCTGGGCGAATCGATCGAATGCGTCTATAGTCAAACATAAAGAAGGAGCAGATCCTGCTGCTGTTGCGTATGATGCTGTTGAGGCCTCGCTTGCCAGGGATGTTGATATTGTATTAATCGATACGGCTGGAAGGCTTCACACACAAAAAAACCTTATGGAAGAGCTTAAAAAAATCAAACGGTCCATTAATAAAAAAATGCCGGGCGCTCCGCATGAGGTATTAATGGTTTTAGATGCCACAACCGGTCAAAATGCAATTTCTCAGGCAAATCTATTTAATGAGGCAGTCTGTCTTACTCAAATTGCGCTTACAAAGCTTGATGGTACAGCCAAAGGCGGTATTGTTGCAGCTATTGCAAATACAATGAAGCTGCCGATAAAGTATATTGGTGTGGGTGAGCAAATTGGGGATCTTCAGGATTTCGATTCAAACTTGTTTATTAATGCCTTATTTGATTAAGTTTTAAATTGAGGCATATTGACAATGTTTGGAATTGAAAATTATTTGGGATTCATTATAGCCGCTATTATTCTCAACCTAACACCGGGTGCGGATACGATGTATATACTGACCCGTAGCGTTTCGCAGGGTAAGTATGCAGGCCTGGTATCAGTTGCAGGCATTATGTCTGGATGCATAATTCATGTCCTTTGTGCTGCATTCGGTTTATCTTTGATTTTGTCCTCCTCTGCTATGGTTTTTATGGCGGTCAAATGGGCGGGTGCGCTCTATTTGATTTATTTAGGATTAAAAATAATTTTAAAAAAAAATACTGCGTTTGAAACCTCCCTATCTATAAATGGTGCCGGAGATCTTTTTAAAACATATAAGCAAGGGGTCCTGACAAATGTATTAAATCCCAAGGTTGGATTATTTTTCCTTTCTTTTTTACCGCAGTTTATTAATCAGGACCATGTAACCGGCCCAATACCTTTTTTAATTCTTGGGTGTACTTTCCTTGTAACCGGGACAATTTGGTTCCTTGTTTTAGCCTGGACAGCCGCTTTAATGACGAACGTATTAAGGAACAATAAATTTGCAGGAATTCTATTACAAAAACTATCCGGCGTCATTTTTATTGGATTTGGATTAAAACTCGCCTTTATCAAAGATTGATAGTGTGGGTTGTCCAAAGATCAACCTTATGATAAGAAAAACAAATATAAAGGTTATTAACTTTTATAAAGCAATCGGCTATAATGATGATGAATAATCATTACAAAAAAAAGCTTGTTTGTTTCTAACCCAAATGAGTTAACACCCATTTGAGACTTTTCGAAGGGATAACTCTATGATCGGACAAATATCTATTTCTATCTGGTTGTTTCTCTTGCAGCATAAAAACTCACTCTTTCATATGCGGTGGGAGAGTAGGCAAAAATATGGCTCCTGCATATATTGCTCCCATTGTTCCCGTTTTCATAATATCCCCAATTTTTTAAATAATATAGACAATAAACTTTGCCTTACTGACATTACGCCAAAGCACTTAACCAATTATTAAAGGGGGAGCGATGAAACTATCACGAAAAGAGATCTCTGCGTTTCTTAAAGAATGGAATCTTGCCTGGGCAAACCATGACCTTGATAAAGTCATGACATTTTCCCATGATGATGTGTTTTTTGAAAACTGGACTGGTGCCTATATAAAAGGCACAAGTGCACTACGGAATGCATGGGAGCCCTGGTTTAACAATCATGGCGACTTTAGATTCCTGGATGAGGAAACCTTTATTGATGAGACGCTTCAAAAGGTTCTCTATCGCTGGGTTCTTGAATGGCCCTCACTTGAACCAGGATTTGAAGATAGACTTGAAATCAGAAGAGGGGTGGATGTAATTCACTTAAAAGATGGAAAAATTCTTAATAAGCTAACCTATACAAAAACATCAATTGAAATCGATAGTCAAAGATTATCCTTGCATTTATAAATCAATTGGTTCAATTTAAAAATTAGGATATTCTCTCAAATCCGTTAAAAGAAAAAAACCAACAGTGAACTTCGATATACAGGAGTTGATTATGGATCAAACAAAAATTTTTGAAGCCAATCTGGATCTCACACTTCATTCACAAGCTGTATTAGAATTGTTAAGTGCCTATGCAACCGATCCCATGGGGAATGGAGAACCGCTTGACAAAGACGTTCTGACACAATTAATCCCAGGCCTTCAAAACCACCCGACAACGATAATATTTCTTGCATTCCATGAAAGCAAGGCTGTGGGAATCGTGACATGTTTTAAAGGCTTTTCAACTTCCATGGCACGCCAGATGATTCACATCAGTGATTTTTATGTACTCCCCGATTATCAAGAAAAAAAAATCGGTCAAAAACTTTTAGAAATAGTTGAGAAAAAAGCAGTTGAATTAAATTGTTGTAAAATTACTATAGAGGTTCCAGCAAACAATAAAAAGGCCTTACAAATTTATAAAATGGCTGGCTACACTCAGGTTATTCCTGAAAAAGAAGCAAAGCCTACCCTTTCCTTTTCAAAATCGTTCTAAAGCTGACTATGATATTTCAGGGCAATAGTTTCAAAAGGAAACCATCATTTGATCAAGAAGATCATTTGGCATTATATTCAGTTTCTTAAAACTATCCGGTGTAAAAAGAACAAACTCCCCTGTGCTCGTGGTACATAACTGTCCTTTTTCATCATATATTTCTCCGGCCAGGATAGCATTCCTTTCATCAATTCTCTCTTTAATATAGCCGAAAATTTCCAACTTTGATCCAATGATAACCGGTTTTAAAAAGGAAGTTGTCATTGTTCGTGTTAAGATGAATCGTTTTGAAAGATAAATTGCCGCCCATGCCATAACCTCATCACATATGGTTGACAATATGCCGCCATGCACAAGATTGCTCCACCCTCGCATATGATCGGGCACGATGAGAGTCGAACGAAGCTTTTTCCCATTTGATTCAAAGGTCATTTTCAGCCCATGTGGATTTTTAGGTCCGCAGGCAAAGCAGCTCGAGTCCACGTTGGGTATTTTTTTCCATTTATTCATTTTCTTTAACCCGGATATTTCACGTGTTGAATTTGCTTTAGCTGCAAGTTGCAGAACGCGCAGCTGTAATCATTTACCGCAAGCGGGCTGCAGCGTAGCAGATGAAGTGAAGTCAACCCGCCTGAAAGGGGAAAATTGAAATTTTCCGGTGACAGTTTGTAATTTGAAATAAGTTTTAAAATCAAAATTAACCTGTTGTAATTATAAATAATTTTCTGAAAAAATATTCAATTTTCATGAAATATCCGGGTTAAGCAACTTTATAAACTGTTTTTCTTCCAATATTTCAATCCCAAGTGTTTGAGCTTTTGTAAGCTTACTGCCTGCCTTTTCCCCGGCAACGACAAAATCGGTTTTTGAACTGACACTTGATGTGATACTGGCACCCAATTTTTCAAGCTGCCTTTTGGCTTCACTTCGTGGCATAGTCTCCAATGTACCGGTGAGAACAATACGCTTTTTATTAAACAGATGATCTAAAAATTCATTGGATAACGGTTGTTTGTTTGTGATGAGAACCCCGTAACTATCAATATTTTTAATGATCGTCCTGTTTTCAATATTGGAAAAAAACTTGCAAACCGCTGTTGCCGTTTCAGAGCCAATCCCTTTGATTCCTTTTAAGGTTTCTTCTGATGTCCCCATGACCTCTTCCAGTGTAGAAAACTGTTCTGATATGAGCTTGGCTGCATTTTCCCCGGCATGATCAATTCCCAGGGCAAATAAAAAGCGCCTTAAAGAAATCTTCTTTGATTTTTTTATTGATTCAACCAAATTAGTTGCAGATTTTTCAGCCATCCGGTCAAGATCTGCTAATTTTTCCATTTCCAGTCTAAATACATCACAAAAGGATTGAATCATTCCCTCATCAACCAATTGATCGACTATTTTCTTTCCTAAGCCCTCTATATTAAATGCCTTCTTGGAAACAAAATGTTTGATCTTTTCTTTCAGTTGAGCCTGGCAGGAAGCATTCACACATTTGTGAATATGGGTATCTTTGAGTTTAGTTTTTACAATTTGGCTTTGACACACCGGGCATTGAACCGGCATTGCAAAAAGTGTTTCATTTCCTTTTCGTTCAGATTCAATGATCTTTACCACCTTGGGAATAACATCCCCTGCCCTCATCACAAGTGCTTTATCTTTGATACGGATATCTTTCTTTTTTATTAAATCTTCATTGTGCAACGTCGCTCGTGAGACCATTACACCACCAATATTCACACTTTCAAGAATGGCTACTGGGGTCAAAACTCCGGTTCGTCCGACTTGAACTATAATATCCTTTATGGTTGTGGTCTTTTGCATGGCCGGAAATTTATAGGCAATTGCCCATCTTGGGCTTTTAATTTTCTCTCCCAATTGCTTCTGTAGAGAGATATCATCAACTTTAATCACCATGCCATCAATTTCATAGGCAAGTTCTTCTCTAAATGATTCCAGTTCTTTATAAAATGTTAATACCTTATCTACACCCAAGCCAGGCTGGATATGAGAGTTTACCGGAAAACCAAATTCTTTTAACAAATCAAGCATTTGTTCTTGGCTTGAAAATTCAAGCCCTTGAACAAGACCTGTACCATAAACAAAAATATCAAGCGGTCTTGTAGCAGTAACTTTCGAATCCAGCTGACGTAAAGATCCTGCTGCTGCATTTCTTGGGTTAGCAAATACAGTTTCATCATTTTCAAGTCGTGTATTATTCAGACGATTGAAATCAGACCGTGTGATGATAATCTCACCTCTGACTTCTAAAAGGGCTGGTGCTTTTTGTTCATCTGTAAGCAGTTTTAGTGGAATAGATCCAATGGTCCTGACATTATCTGTAATAACTTCACCGGTAACACCATCTCCACGAGTGGTCGCCTGAACAAGCACACCGTTTTCATATTTTAATTCAACTGCCACACCATCCAGCTTTGGTTCAACAGTATACAAAATATCTTCCCGGTTTAACTTTTTAACAATTCTCTTATGAAAATCTAAGACATCTTTATCATCAAATGCATTATCAAGGCTCAACATTGGGATTGAATGAACCGCCTGGCTAAAGGATGAGAGCGGTGGTGCTCCCACTCTTTTTGTCGGAGAATCAGGAGAGGAGTATTCAGGAAATTCTTCTTCGATTTCAACAAGAGTTTTCAACATGTAATCATATTCAAGATCTGAAATTACAGGATCATCCAAAACATGATATCGATAACTGTGGGCGGTTAATTCCTTTTGAAGTTTTTTAGCTTCTTTTTTTATTTCTTTACTCATTTGTACACAATTTCTGGGCAAAAGTTATCACTGATTTGCATGCTGATTTTCTTGCTGCTTTAAACTGCTTATTCCTGAATCCAGGGTCCCAATCATCTGATGCAACACTGTCAGATACAACAAGGAGCCCTGTAATCTTTACGTTTCGATAGTCAGCAACGCTAAAAAGGGCTGAACATTCCATTTCAACTACATCAGCGCCTAATCCACTGAAATAGGCAACTTTATTTTTTGTTTCTCTATAGATTGCATCTGTGGTCCAGACCGTTGCTTTTTTAGAATGAATATCACTCGATCTTAAATGGCCGGATAATTGATCTGTTAAATCTAAATCCGGTATTGAACTTGGAACATCTTTATCTAATTTTTTATAATTATAGGATGTCCCTTCATCAACAATGGCCTTATCAGGTAAAATTAAATCTCCAACCTTGAACTGATCTGATACTGCCCCGCACCACCCAAGAAAAATGATCTTGCTTGCACCCTTTGCAATAAGTGAGTCTAAAATCATAGCCGCTAATGGAGATCCCATAAAGGGTCCGGCAATACTAATACCCTTATCACTATCAAGTGTCATAAGGGTACTTGTAAGAAAAGGCGATCCTTTTAGATTGGGGGTGGTTGATTTGATAAATTTAACATCAGGTTCACAACTTACCATCACAGCCACAGGGCCGATATCAGGCGCTCTTCTGGCACCTAAGGGTGGAACAATAGATTCATTATTCAGGTCCGACCAGGTCGGATAATTCATCCTTTACCTCATCAATAATATCATACATCCACATAATATCTTCAATCGAAAGCCTTCCGGCTTTTGACGGTGCTCTATCGGACCCATCCTTTTTTTTTAAAATTCTTGGGCCCATCTGAACTTTTGGCTCTCCTTCTCCATACTGATGAATAGAGATAAGCAGCCCTGTCTCTTCATTTTTCCATTCTTTTAATTTTTTATCCTTTTCAGGATCATACCCTGCCATAAATTATCCCTCCCTGAAGCTTTAAAATTTTATATCTTTTAATATTTTTTTATATCTTAGAAAAATCTGCAATATTTTTAAATAAACCTGACACAGATGATAACAGAGCGATCCTGTTTTGTTTTATCTTTTCATCCTCAGCCATGACCATTACATCTTCAAAAAAAGTATCCACTTTTGGTCTTAAAGTGGCAATGTGCGTGAGTGCTTTATCATAATTTCCCTGTTGGATCAAATCTTCAACTTTGAGTTGAACATCATTAACCGCACTAAACAGCCCTTTTTCTGACGCATCTTCAAAAAGGGTTTCATCCACACAAACAGATGTGTCTGCTGTGGCTTTTTTAATAATATTTTCAACCCGTTTAAAGGTAACCGAAAGGGGTTCAAAATCAGGTAATTTTCTGAGTGAGTCAAGTGCTTTAACTCTTAGAACAACATCTGGAATATTATCAAAAGAAACCCAAAGTGCTGAATTAACGGCTTCTTTTGAAAACCCCATCTCTGTTAAAATATTTGTCATTCTATTTTTAAAAAATTCTTGAATTTTAAAACAGACCTTTTCTCTTTTTGTTGCATCATCAATATATGCTTCAAGGCCTTTATCAATCATGACGGACAAGGGCTGTTCAATATTTTCTTCTATCATAATTTGTATGATACCAATTCCCTGCCGTCTCAGGGCATATGGATCTGCACCGCCGGTCGGAATCAAATCAACAGAAAAACACCCACAAATGGTATCCAACTTATCTGCAATAGCCAATATGCAGGCAGTGGAATTCTCAGGCAATTTACCGCCTGAATAAACCGGTCTGTAGTGCTGCTCTATTGCATAGGCAACATCTTGTTTTTCACCGGCTTTTAGTGCATAGGCCCTGCCTATTATGCCTTGAAGTTTTGTAAATTCAATGACTACCTGGCTGACGAGGTCTGCCTTGCAGATTTGAGCAGCTCTTTGTACATTTTGTACCAATGTTTCTTTATCATCATAAGATGATTCTTTGGCAAGATATCCACCAAAATTTTTAATCCGCTGAGTTTTATCATATACTGTTCCCAGTTTCTCCTGGAAAGTGACAGCTTTAAGCTTTTGGGCAAAATCATCCATTGAAGACTGAAGGTCAACTTCATAGAAAAACTTAGCATCCGACAGCCTGGCCCTTAATACTTTTTCATGCCCTCTTGCCACAAGCGTCATATCTTTTGCCTTTGTATTATTAACGGCAATAAATGACGGTTCTAATTTGCCTTGTTCATCAACCAGGGCAAAATATTTCTGATGTTCTCTCATCGCTGTTATCAGAACTTCATCAGGCACTTCAAGAAACTGGTTGTCAAATTTACCGACAACAGGGAAAGGGTATTCCACAAGGTTTGTAACAATATTGATCAGTTCATCATCTTCAAGAATCTTTGAATCAACTTCGTTCGCACAATTTTCAATAGCCGATATCAGGGTCGTTTTTCTTTTTTCAATATCCGGAATAACGCCGATAGATTCTGCAACCTCAATATAGTTATCAGCTGTTTCAACCTTGTATTTTCCCGGATACATGAACTGGTGCCCCAGAATTTGAGAAGAAGATTTTATATTGCCCACCTTAAAATCAAGTATTTTATCTCCTAATAGTCCGACTAAAGAAATAATGGGCCTGGCAAAACGAATAGAAAGCGATCCCCATCTCATACTTTTAGGGAAAGGGATGGATAAGATTTGTTTTTCAAGCATACTTTCAAGTATGGAGACAGAAGACTCACACTTTTCTTCAATAAGCGCTGTCAGATATCGACCTTTGGGTGTGTCTTTGATGTCTATTTGATCAATAGCCACCCTGGCTTTTGCTGCAAATTTTTCTGCGGCAATTGTAGGATTGCCATTTTCATCAAACCCGACCCTCTCAGGTGGACCTGTAATTGTTGATGTTTGAGCCTTTTGCATATCAGCGACTTCTTTTACCATTAATACAAGGCGTCTTGGTGTCCCCAATATATGGGCAGCGCCATAGTCAATTCTTGATTTATCCAAAGATAAAAGAATATTTTTTTTAAATGCATCCAAAGCAGGGATAATATAACCGGCCGGGATCTCTTCTGCGCCAATTTCAATTAAAAGTGTGTTCATTTTAATTTACCCCTCCCTTATTTAGCAATGGATGACCCATTTCTTCTCGCTGGGCAATATATTCTTTTGAGCAAGCTCTTGCGATATCCCGGATCCGTTTAATATACCCTGTCCTTTGAGTCACGCTGATGGCACCGCGTGCATCCAGAAGGTTAAAGGTATGTGAACATTTCAAACAATATTCATATGCCGGTATAACAAGCCCCCTTTTTATTATTCTATGGGCTTCTGCTTCATATTTATTAAACAGATCAAGTAACAAATCTACATCTGCAATTTCAAAATTATAAGTTGACTGCTCAACTTCCTGTTGGTGATAAACGTCCCTGTAACTGATCTTGTCATTCCATTTAAGATCAAATACATTGTCCACGCCCTGTAAATACATACAGATACGTTCCAGACCATATGTCAATTCAACAGGCACTGGGTTGACTTCTACGCTTCCTGTTACTTGAAAATATGTAAACTGGGTGACTTCCATTCCATCCAGCCAGACTTCCCACCCAAGGCCTGAAGCACCAAGGGTAGGTGATTCCCAATCATCTTCAACAAAACGGATATCATGTTCTAGCGGGTCAACGCCAAGTGTTTTCATTGACTCCAGATATAATTGCTGAACATCAGGAGGAGAGGGTTTTAAAATCACCTGATATTGATAATAATGTTGAAGTCTGTTTGGGTTTTCTCCGTATCGGCCATCGGTTGGACGTCTTGAGGGCTGTACATAGGCGACTTTCCATGGTTCTGGTCCAAGCGCTTTTAAAAGCGTGGTAGGATGAAAGGTCCCGGCACCGACTTCTATGTCGTAGGATTGTATAAGTACGCAACCTCGTTCAGCCCAAAAATTATTTAAGTTTAAAATTACATCTTGAAAATTCATTTTGCTCCACTTTTTCACTAAAAAAGTTATGGTTAATGTATGATAATACCTTTATTTTCAATTTTTGTATCAAGAATTTTTGCACTCTCGACGGTTCCAAGTATTTCCTGCCACTCGAGTCTTAATTTTTTTATATCCTGCTGATCTCCGAGAGCCCAAATACAACCGCCCCCTCCTGCACCGGTAAACCGTGCACCGCAATCTAAATTAATAGCCCTTTCAAACAACTTTTTCCCGGTATTGTCAAGCACATCAGGTGTCATTTTTAATCTTAAGTTTGTCTCTTGCTTCATGAGATCAGCTGCCTGTCTGAAATTTTTATTTTTTACAGCTTCTGAAAAATCTATTGTTAAGCCTGCAATTTTTTCGAATTGTGGTCTTGTTTCACCAGAAACAAAGGATCTCACCCATTGTCCATTAATATCTTTTGAAACATGAGGAATACCACAATATGCAATGAGTATATTTGAATCAAATGCTTTGATATCTGCATCCCCTTCAAATAAAGGTTTTCTTTCAAACTCAGGAGATATTTTTCCCATTTTCCATATCCATTGATTTACCCCCCCAAATGCGGCTGCAAGCTGATCCTGCATACCACAAGGAATTCCTGCAACACTGGCCTCAATATAATGGGCAAGCCAGGCAATCCTTTCCGGATCTATTTGTTTATCAAGTAGGGTATAGAATGCTGATATTATCGCAACTGCTGCTGAGGATGATCCCCCTAAAGCACTTCTGGGCGGTGATGTGGATTCAATTTGGATATGAACTCCATGGGCATCAAAAAATTTTGCTACAGCAAACATTAATCCCATAGGAGAATTATAGGGGGCTTGGTTATTTTTAAAAACTGTACTTTCAAACCCTTTAGATGACACCTTTACATATCCTTTTTGCCAAGGGGAAAGATGAACCTTTGTTCTTAAGTCCAAGGCAATATTAAAGCAGGATGGCTTAAGATGATTTAATGACAAATAAAATGTACTGATATCCAAAGTCCCGCCTAAATCTACTCTACAGGGAACAGATGTATGAATATTTTTATCTGCAAGTTTTTTTTCTAAATTCATTTTTCCAGTCTCAATCGTCTAAGGAATTGTAAACTTTTAAACTCTCTGCCAATATGAAATGGAATAAAGGCCTCCAATAATAGTTGTCCCTCAGTTATGGCAAAGCGTGAAAATTTAATTCTGTCAGCCCTGCTGATATCAGTATTGTTTATCCAGAAAAGCTGTTTTAAAGTACCTTTTGAAACTGTCATACCATGTTTTGATCTTTTTTTAATACAATTTTGGCAAATAATTCGACCTTCTTGAAAATCAAATATGACTTTTTTTTGTTTAATTAGATCAAGCGAAGTTTTACACTGATCGCAATTTTCAATATTCGGAGAAAATCCAGATAAGCTCATAAACCGAATCTGAAAAAGAAGACTGATCACTTCTTTTGATATCGCCCCAGTATTTATTGCATCTAAAGAGAATAGCAATAGATCATATAATTGGGATTGAACTTTATTTTCCTCAAGCCAAAAATGAATCAATTCAATCCAATAACTGGCATAAGCAGTTTTGAATACATCATACCGAATATTTCCAAACCCGTTTTCAAGGGTGACTTGAGATAATATAATTAAGCCATCTTTGTTCTTTTTGGGAAACGTGCATTGAATGTGGTTGACAGAAAAAAGATCCAGTGCACCTGAAAATCGTTTCACGCTTTTTTTTGCATTTTTGGCAATTACTGAAATTTTTCCTCTGGATTTTGTTAAAAAGCTGATAATAAAATCATGATCGCCATATTCAATTTTCCTTAGCAATATGGCATCTGTAATAAACCCGGGCATAGAATAGTAGCCCTACATATTCAGAAGCAAATTGGCTATCATAAAATAGCAATATACGCTGACAATATCTATGGAAGTTGTGACAAAAGGACCTGTTGCAACGGCAGGGTCAATATTAAGTCGTTCAAAAACAAGCGGGACCATAGAGCCTACTAATGCTGCAATAGACATAGAAGAGAGAATGGCAAGTCCAACAGCAAATGCTAAGGGGATGGCAAATGGTTCAGAAACAAAAGTGAATCTGGCAATTATCCCGATAAAAATGCCATATATAAGGCCTAAGATAAGACCCACCGCAAGTTCTTTTGAAACTACTTTATAAAAGTCCTGAAGATTAATTCTTCCGGTGGCAATACCCCGGACAACAATAGTGGAGCTCTGGGTCCCAATATTTCCTCCCATCCCCATAATTACAGGGATAAATGCTGCCAGGCTTGTAAATCTAGCCAGGTTTTCCTCAAATCCTCCGATAATAAAAAAGGCTGCCACGCCGCCTAAAAAACTGGCAAACAACCAGGGCAAACGGATCCTAGTCCCTCTAAGAATTGTTTGAGTTTCAATATACTCTTCACCCACACCTGCCATTTTCAATATGTCTTCTGTAGCTGCTTCGTGAAGTATATCAATAACATCATCAACGGTTACAATTCCAACGATTTTATTATCATCATCTACAACAGGAACAGCAAGGTAATCATACTTAGAAACCAATCTGGCAACTTCTTCTCTGTCTGTATAGGGTTTTACAGAAACTAAATCCTTTGCCATAAATTCTTTTAATGGTTTTTCAGGTTGTACAACAACCAACTGTCTTAAAGAACTCACACCCACCAATTTTTCATATTCATCAACAACATAAATATAAAAGGGCATTTCAACATCCAGATATTTATTCTGTAATGCTTCTATCACCTGCTTTGCGACAACATCTTCTTCTAATGCAACAAAATCAGTTACCATAAGGCTGCCGGCAGTGTCTTCACCATAGCTCATCAACTGCTCGACATTATCTGATTCTTCTTTCTGCATTTTTGAAAGGATCTGATCTGAAAGATCCTCATCTAAAAGCGTCATAAGAGATGCAGCATCATCTGAAGGCATGTGATCAAATATCGCCACAAGCTTGTCAAATTCTACATTTTTTACACAGTCCAGGAAAAGATTCTCATCAAGTGTGGAAAAAAACAGACCGATTTGTTCGGGATCATCAATAAGGCAAAATAAGTTTTCTCGATTAACCGGAGACAACTCTTTAAAGGTTTCAGAGAGATCTGCCATATGGGTTTTTTTAATGATGTTCAGCAACTGCTTGGTTGCACCACGACGTAACAGCCTTTTTAAACTAGCTGTCAAAATTTTTATTTGTTCATTGTGCATGGTCTTCCTTTAGCATAAATAGACAAAAGCTAAATCAAAGCATTTTTTTTATGTGCGCCTTTTTCTTCAATGATTCAAGCCAGGTTTTAAACTTTTTCTCAACCCGTTCAAGGTAAAAGCTTTCATAAATTTCATCATACGCCTGTTCATATGTTTTGCTACCGTCTAAAACAATATCTTCTATATAAAATATTTGAAATCCTTGGGCAGTTGAGATGATATTTGTATATTCACCTTTCTTAATAATTGAAAGGCTATCGTTAATACTTTTGGGGAAATTGCTAATATCGAATATTCCTAGTTTGCCACCATCTGAAGCATTGGGGGCGATTGAATAACTTTTGGCAAGAGAGGCAAAACTTGCTTTTTTATCCAATTTCATTTTTATTTTTTTTATTACATCCTCGTTATTTGCAAGGATATTTCTCAAATTATATTTATTTTTACCTGAGTATTTTTCAGTATTGGCATCATAATATTTTTTAATTTCAGATTCTGTAACAATCACTTTTGATTTAACCGCAAAGTTGATTATCTTGCTTCGTATCATCTGCATTTTAATATTTTCACGATATGCCTCTATTGTTGTTCCTTCCTGTATCAAAGCATAGTCGAATGCTTCCTGGCTTAACGACCTTGATTTCTTAATATTTTCTATTGTCTTGTTTATCTCATTGTCACTTATTGTAATACGATATTTTTTGGATTCCTGCTGGGTTAACGAGTTGTCAATTAGCTGATCGAGTATCTGTTTATTGATATCCTGGATCATCGTTTTTTTCTTTTCATCGGGATAGGACGAAGACTCAATCTTTTTTATATATGGCCCTGATTCTTTATTTAACTCAGCCAAGGTAACAATATCATCATTTACAATGGCAACGATCCTGTCGATAACCTCGGCTGATACCGACCAACAAAAGCTAAAACTTATAACTATCAAAGAAAAAATAATCCAATTAGTATTTGAACAAAAACTCACCCATCTGCTTCGTTGCTTCAAAATTTTGGAATCCTCATATACAGTCGTACACTCTGGTTTCAAAATTTCTTGCGCCTTACATATGGGCAACTTTTCGCCCAAACACGGGTTTTCGGTCAGACACCAATTAGTCTTCCTTTTCATTGTCACTTCCTTCGTTTTTTTTAATGCCAATTAAAAAAAATCTTAGTTTATCTTCATTGATTTCAACTGGATACGCATTCCAAAGTTGCTTTATCCATTCATCATAATTTTCTTGGGTTTTTTGCATACGAAGACGAGATACCAATTGGTTTTCATCCTCAATATTCGTTAAACCAGTGACCTTCTTATCCGGTCCCTGGGTATCTGAAACACTGTATTTTTTATAAAATTCCACAATATCTTCAGGTGTAATTTCTATCTTTTTTTTAAGTTCCTGATCAATCAGTTTATCCATGATCATATTCTTCTTGAATCCTTTTTTCCAAAAAGAATATGATATAGCATTTTTTAACAGGATCTGATCGAAGCTATCATCTGGATAATCCTTTCTGAATTCATCCTCAGCGGCTTGTAATTCCTGGTCATTTACAGTCACATTCTTTTCAGCCGCAATGCTGAGAAGAATAATCTCCTCGGAAAGCATTTTAACAAGATGCATGACCATTTCATTATATTCTGCCGGGTTTTCATTAATATTGTATGGATATGCTGCCCTTTTCAAATCAAGCTCTTCTGAAAATTCTGAACTGTCAATCGTTATCAATGACGTCTTGATTAAAAAATCTGGAGCTTTTTCCTCAACAGGCTTAGAACACCCCGTAAGACATACCGCACAAAAAACAATAAGGATAAAACCCTTTTTTAAAAACCCTGTCACTTTTTTATCTTAACTCCAAAATTATTCAGACAACCCATTTTAACAAAATTAGTAATTTAGCACCCCTATTAGCTTTGTGCAAGATAATTCAGGCCATAAATCAGGCTGGCCGCAAGTAGATTAAAAAAACCATTTGCATCTTCCGGCAGAGATAAAAGGCAATACTTCTGCCTAGCTTTTCCGACATTTGGGTTAATCCCAAATGTTGCTTATGAGGAAATAGTTGTTGCTGCATGTTAAAAAAAGATATTTTTCGGTATAAGAATGTTGCTATTTCTATATTATATTGATAGCGCTTATATTATTAGATCAGTTGTTTATTAATGGTAAATAAAAAAACCAGTAGAATACATTATTATGGATCTGAAAACCACTACAGTACAAGCAGAGAACGAATCAATTATGGGAATCTCATACCACGTAAGATCTTTGACATTATTTTTCAATATTATCATCAACATGATTTCCCTAAAGCGTATAAATGCGAGAATATTTTATTATAGCAGCTTTTGTTTAAATTTAATCAGAAATAGCGTTATGGAAATTCATCCTCAAAGAAAACAAAAGTTCATCACCTTGCTCGCCCTCTGTTGCCTCGGTATCGCAAGTCAGTCAGCAGCCCTTGAAGTAAACTTCAATGAACTGGGAAAGCAAAAAAAACTCACGCCAGATGCCGTGAACTTGTTTAAACAAGTTCTTCCGGAAGCTGAAGTTCTTAGTCTTAGTATTGTAATGATAGAAGAGGAAAAAACTGCTGTTATGATAACGCTCTTCAATAAAAAAAATAAAGATGGCTTCAACATAATGAGGCGTATCCCGAATATCAATAGCTATACCTACATGGTTGCCTGGTTACTACAGGGGCATTTTTATTTTCTCAAAGAAGAGGCAACCACACCCAGGCAGAAAAAGCATCTGCAATTTCTTAGTCAATATTTCCAAGGAAGATCCATTAACGGATCCGATACATTTTATCTGGGTGAATTTATAGAGTTATTTTATGAACCACTGGTGCCGAAAATACGAGGGATTAATTTATCGGGCTCCAAAATCGATACCGTGTTGTTTTCTGGATATCCAAAAGCATCAGGATTCGGGAAAATCATAATGCCCGGATTTAAAATCAAATACATCGCTGTCTTTTCAAGACAACTCAAAACTTATAATCTCGGAAAAAAATAACGCCTCAAAGGATTAAGAAAAGATACTTTTTCTCTAAAAGAATATTGCCATTTCTACATTTTATTGGTAGCGATTATAATACTCAATTAGTTATTTTTTAATGATACACAAATGAAAATAGGATATCCACTAAAGTGGAGGCCATGAAAAAATTCTTATCAAGAATATCAATTAAAACCTTATTAATATTTATTGCTATACTATTTTTATCCACAGCAATAGCCAATTCAAAACAATCAAAGGCACAAATGGTTCTGGCAAAGGCTGTAATGTGTGAATCCATTAAAAATTTTAAACCAATTAACCCGGCGGTTGTCTTTTCAATATCCCAGGGTGAAGTTTTCTGTTATTCAAACTTTGATCCAGTTTTTGAAAAAACCTATATTTTTCATAAATGGTATAAAAAGGACAAGCTGATTTTTACCATGCGCCGTTCACTTTCTCCTCCGAAATGGTCATCTTTCAGCAAGATTCAGCTCCGTAATGCCGATAAGGGCCCTTGGCGTGTCGAAATACGCTCTGTTAACAATAAATTATTACAAACGCTTAGATTCAGTATGGTAGACTAAATTTTATAATGGAACAAAATTTTATATTCTTCTATGGGCTTCGCTGGCAGGATATTTTTGATATCCTTTTAAATTCTTATGTTCTATTTCGGCTTTATGTGCTTTTTAGGGGGACGAATGTTATCCGGGTTCTTCTGGCCATTTGCATCCTCTGGGCGGTCAGTCAATCTGCGGTATCTTTAGGCCTTATTGTAACGAACTGGGCCATGCAGGGCGTTATTACTGCTGCCGCTTTAATTATAATAATTGTTTTCAGAAATGAAATCTCAAGCGTATTGCAGACCAAAAATCTGAAATCATTTTTATGGGGGATCCCCCGTTATCAATTTCATACACCTTTAAATATCATTGTTGAAAGCGTCTATGAAATGGCTGAAAAAAAAATTGGGGCTCTGATTGTACTCCCCTTAAAACAGGGTATGGCAAATATTGTTCAAGGCGGTATATCAATTACGGGTACACTGTCACAGGAAATGCTTGTAAGTATTTTCTGGCCTGACAGTCCCTTGCATGACGGTGCGACTATTATACAAGGAGAACAGATTACCAGTGCAGGCGTAATCCTCCCTCTTTCTAAAAGAAAAGATTTGCCTTCTTTTTTCGGAACTCGACATAGAGCGGCCTTAGGATTAACAGAACGCATTGATGCCCTTGTTGTTGTCATATCAGAAGAGACGGGTAAAATCTCCTTATTTAAAGAAGATCAAATCTATAATATTGGAAACCGATCTGCCCTTGAAAAATTACTCCAGGAACATGCAGGCGATGACTCTACAAAAAAAGGATTCAGGCATCAGACAATAGAACTTTTTGCTGCCGCATTGATCAGCCTTTTTTGTATAACAGGAATATGGGTCAACTTTTCAAAAGGATTAGAAACATTGGCTACACACGAAGTCCCTGTGGAATTCATTAATCCAGATCAAAAGATGGAAATTATTTCATCTTCTGTTTCTAATGTTAAACTGTTGATCAGTGGTGCCAGGCCCTTAATAAACTCCATCAATCCTGAACAAATCAACATCCAATTAAGCCTTTCTCAATCAGTAGTCGGCATTAACAAACTATCTATTACCAAAGAGGACATATTGCTTCCACCAGGCGTTCAGCTAAAAAAAATAGACCCTTCAGAAATTGATGTCACCTTAGATACTCTGATTGAAAAAGAGCTACCTATTCAACCGCACTGGACAGGGAAATTACCAATTGGATTAACCATGAAAAGTGCGAGGGCTGTCCCTCAAACAGTTCGAGTCATCGGTGGCGGCCTTGTATTAAAAAATATTTCTACACTTTTCACTGAACAAATTTCATTGGATAAGCTTACTGAGTCTGGCAGCACAACAGTGAGTTTAGTTCTAAACCCTGCATCGATTAAGCTGGAGGACACTAATAAAATCCAAATTCAGTATCTTATTTCAAAAAAACCTTCTTAATAATTGCCTCTATTGCAATTCTCATAACCTATAGCAGTTTTCATAACTAAAGGTCACACGTAAATACGTTCCGTTATCCTTAAAATGCATAAAGGAGTGCAGCCCAGGTAGTGTGTGTGGTAAAGATTTTCACAGATTTATAAGGGATCACCTCTGGTATGAACCTAAAATCAAAAGAAAAAATGGCATGCTGTTAGATGATCTGGATCGCTTTCATTTTTTACAAGCTCCGGCTCTTTTTCATGGCAGATATTTTGAACATGTTCACATCGAGTATTAAACCTGCATCCGGCAGGAGGATTCTCCACAGAAGGCACTTCTCCTTTTAAAATAATTCGATCTGTTCTGGTTTCAGGATCCAGGTTTGGGATAGAAGATAAAAGTGCAGTGGTGTAAGGATGTTTTCCATTGTTATATATTTCATCTGCATCTGCTATTTCAACTATTTTACCCAAATACATGACAGCAATCCTATCGGAGATATGTCTTACAACAGAAAGATCATGGGAAATAAAAATATATGTCAATCCCATTGTCTTTTGGAGTTCCAATAAAAGGTTTAAAATTTTTGATTGGACAGAAACATCTAATGCGGAAACCGGTTCATCACAAATAATAATTTCAGGGTCAAGGCTGATGGCTCTGGCAATACCTATTCTTTGACGTTGGCCGCCTGAAAATTCATGCGGAAATTTAGAAAGTGACTCTGACAACAGCCCTACCCTGTCTATTAAGTTGCTAATTTCTGCATCTAATTTTTTTTGTTTTTTTCCATGGATAATATATTTCTCTTCAAGGATCTGTTTAACCGTTTGCCGTGGATCGAGTGATTCAAACGGATCTTGAAAAATCATCTGCAAATTTAGGGCAAGTTCTTTTCTCTGCTTATAAGTGGTTTTTGAAACAATCTGATCCTTTACAATAACTTGTCCATCTGATGGGTCATAAAGCCCCATAATACATCTTCCCAAGGTTGTTTTTCCACATCCAGATTCTCCCACAACACCAAGTGTTTCGCCTTTGTTAAGCTCAAAGGAGACACCATCAAGCGCATAAACCCAGCCTGTACGTTTTAAAAACACACCGCCTGTGACAGGGAAATACTTTTTAAGATTTTTTACACAAAGAATTGTCATATTATCCTTATTAAAGCAAAAAAGTTATGAGGGTTATATCATGATATGCAAAATTAAAAATATTTTTCAATTTAAATTGAAAAATAATTAAAACAATCCTAAGGTAACGATTGCATTTTTCAACGGACATTTCAGGAGGGATAAGATGGGATCAAATAATGATGTGATTATTATCGGCGGTGGAATTATTGGCCTTGCCTGTGCACATTATCTCATAGAAAAAAAGGCATCTGTTCGAATGATTGAACAAGACTTGATTGGTTCAGGCGCATCCCATGGAAATTGCGGATTGCTTCACTTTTCTGGTATCATCCCATTGTGTTCACCCGGTGTTGTTAAACACGAAATTTACAGAGCACTTCGTGGCAATTCTCCTCTTTATATCAAACCCACACTGGATATACAGCTTATTCAATGGCTGGTAAAATTTGCCAGGCATTGTAATCCAACCCACATGACTGCTGCTTCAAAAGCAAAAAATGACATTTTAAAGTATTCTCTTGAACTTTATAACACCCTTTTTTCAGAATATCCGCTTGAATGTGAATTCGAAAAAAAAGGTCTGCTGCTTTTATTTAAAGAAAAAAAATACTTTGAAAAATATAAATCCACGAATGATTTCCTTCAAAATTATAATTTTGGAGCAAAACTACTTGATAAGACTGAGGCTCAAAAATTAGAGCCCGCCATCAGCAAAAACATTAAAGGGGCCTGGTTTAATGCGCATGATTGGCATCTGAGGCCTGAAATGCTGATAAATTCATGGAAAGATATTTTGGTTAAAAAAGGGTTGGTTATTGAAGAAAACTGTAAAATGCTTGATTTTGGTATTGAAAATAATAAAATCAGCCATGTCAATACTGTAAAAGGCCAATATAAAGCCGATACGTTTATCCTTACAACCGGTGCCTGGGCACCCGAAGTAAACAAACAATTATGCTTAAATATCCCGGTACAACCCGGAAAAGGATACAGTATTACAATGGAAAGGCCTGATCAATCGCCTGAAATCCCTTGCCTGCTATATGAAAGAAATATGGTAGCAACCCCATGGAAAACAGGCTATCGGCTCGGTGGCACAATGGAATTCTCAGGATTTAATGATGTTTTAAATAAAAAGCGATTATCTAAACTTGTAAAGGGGGCGAACGAATATTTAAATGCCAGAGATATTCATCCGGTTCTTGAGGAATGGAGCGGACTTCGACCGATGACCTATGATGATCTGCCCATTATTGGCAAATCATCTTTCCAAAACAACCTGTTTATTGCGACTGGACATGGCATGCTTGGCATAACAATGGCAACAGGTACCGGTAAAACAATCTGCGATATGATAGATAAGGGTAAATCACAAATTGAACTTACACCTTTTTCCGTGGAAAGATTTTGAACGATCAGATCAGTTTTGAATTTAGATAAAACTTAGAACACTGTATTTTAACACAAAAAAAGGGTTCTCCTTGTACAGGAAAACCCTTATAAAATTCTATTGAACCGTTACATTAACTGCTGCCGGTCCTTTTTGTCCGTCTTCTACATCAAACGTGACTTTATCACCTTCATTAAGTGATTTAAAACCAGTTGAATTGATACCTGAATGATGAACAAATACATCCGGTCCATCTTCTTGCTCAATAAAACCATACCCTTTTGAATCATTGAACCATTTTACTATCCCATTTGCCATTGTGACTTTCTCCTTACTTAAAGTGAATAATTTTAGTTTCAAACTTCAGGTCTTGCCACTTTAACAGATGGGTCTTCCCTTTAGAACGAAACTGCTAAGCCCTTATCCAAGAGGCTTTCGTAAATTATTATTGACTTTGAAATAAAAAATCAAGGATTATTTTAAATTAAGTTACTTTTTTTTATCAATTTATTAATCCGGATATTTCACGAAACGAGTTTGCCTCATCTTCAAGGCACCAGGCTGTGAAGCTGTAGTTGCTTTACTGCGAACAGCCTGTAACGCAGTAGATGAGGTGAAATCGTTTTGCCTGAAGGGTGACATTTTGCAACCTTAGAATTCGTTAGGATTAATAGTATTACCGCCTAATATTATTGATTGTTGTTAACATAATCGCTCATTTTCTCAGGTCTGACCTTTAGGTTATGAAATATTCGGGTTAATCCGCTAAATGGCAGGCAGCTGTATGATTTTGATCTATTTTCCTCTCTTTAGGAACACTTTTTCTACAAATATCCTCTACCAATGGGCACCGAGTGGCAAACCGACAACCTTCCGGCATATTCAATAACGACGGGACACTTCCCTGTATAGTAGGTAGAATGGTTTTGGGTTCTCTGGCAAGAGATGGGATAGATGTTAACAATCCTTTTGTATATGGATGTTTAGGATGTTTAAATATCGATGCAGCATTTGCTTTTTCAGCAATTCTTCCTGCATACATTACCACAACATCATCACAGTTCTCAGCAATGACTCCCAGGTCATGGGTGATTAAAATGACCGACATATCTGATTTTTTTTGAAGATTTTTAATCAATTCTAAAATCTGCGCCTGTACAGTCACATCTAAAGCAGTTGTTGGCTCATCAGCAATCAAAATATCTGGTTCGCATGAGAGTGCCATAGCAATCATTACGCGCTGCCGCATACCGCCTGAAAGTTGGTGGGGATATTTTTTAATGACTTTTTCAGGATCAGGAATTCCAACTTTTTCCAACATTTTTGTTGCTGATGTTGTCATTTCATCAAAAGACATTTGGGGAAAATGAAGTTTATAAATTTCAGTCATCTGCTTGCCTATTCCGTGGACTGGATTCAGTGCGGTCATGGGTTCTTGAAATATCATTGAAATTTTTCTACCCCGAATGCGGTGCATTTGATTTATTGGCAGGGTAAAAATATCCAACTCGTTGAACAATGCCTTTCCCTTAACAATGTTTGATACCGGTTTTGGCAAAAGCCTCATGATACTGAGCGCAGTAACGCTTTTACCACATCCGGATTCACCGGCAATTCCCAGAATTTTACCTTTTTTCAGTTGGAAATCAACCTGTTCTACCGCCCTGACAACCCCCAACTCCGTATCAAATTCGACCACAAGGTCACTCACATCTAAAATAATTTTCTCTTTCACAAGTACGCTACTCCACTTTAAATTGTGTATCCTTGATCACAGTTGGCTCAAATTTTATCCCTTTCTTCATTGCATCCAGTGTTTCCTCTTTTTTTTGGGCATTCACCCAAAAAAGCCCTCCGGTTGTACTTGAAAAGGGATCAAACAGACTACCTGATCGTTTGGTTCCGTGGAATTCGGGCAGTTCAAGCCATCTCCAATACCCCATCCGAACATAGGGAACCATAAAGGTAGGGACAAATGCGCCGGTGTCATGAATGATATTTTGTATCTTTATCGAAAGGCCTATTCTTTCTTTTTCATCCAGGCTTGCCCGGTATTTTTCAATCAAATCATCCAGTTTGGGATCATCTGTATTGGTAATATTGTTGGTCTGCGGTTTGTGCGCATTGTCAGAATGCCAGCCCTGCCAATAGGAAGGTCTTATGTTTGTGCTCCATCCCATCCAGGCCACATCATGTTTTTTTTCTAAAAACTTTTTAAACATGGCTGTCGAGTCCAGTCTTTCAAGCAAAAGTTCAATCCCTGCTTTTAAAGCCTCCTCTTTTAGCACAACAAGCCTAGGCGTATGTTCCTCAAAACTATACGTGACTTTAACAGAGAATCTTTTCCCTTCCTTTTGCCAGATGCCATCAGATCCTCTCATCCATCCATCAGACGTCAAGAGTGTCTCTACTTTGGCAATATCATAAAACCTTGGTTTAATAGTATAATCGGTGTATGCGCCATATCCAAAAAATGCCTGTGATAACCTGAAATAATCCCCTCGCAAAACATTATCAATGACTTTTTCAATGTTCATGGCATGGGCAAAGGCATAACATGATTTTCGATTTTTAAATATTCCCTTATCCTGGTTCAACCACATCCCACTTGCCGATCGTTCCTGATCATCAAAAAACCATATTTTATTAATATACCCATTATGGAACAAATCGATATCTGACTTTTTATGCCAATATTTGGGTAGCGTCAGGGCAAATGCATCCAGTTTTCCTTTTTTAAAATGCTCCCATTGAATATTAAAATCACGGATGACATTATAGATGACATAATCTACATTGAACCGATTCTTGAAATAAGTGTTATCTTTGGCCCACCAGTCTTTCTTTCTCTTAAATTTGATATATTTCCCTTTTTTAAAATCACTGATCTGATAGGGTCCGGTATTGGGAACAATTTTCCAATTGTATTTTTCAACAAATGTTTCATCCAGTGGATGAAAAAAATGTTTGGGTTTTGGTGATATGCCTAATTTTAAATGAAGATCCGGAACAGCCTTTGTGCTTTTTATCCCTATGGTATGCTCATTATAAACAATGACTTTTTCAATCTCTTTTGTATAGTAATCGTTGTACCAGGGCGCAATGATATGTTCGGAGCGCATGAATTCAAGGGTGTAGACATAATCCCAGGCTGTAACCGGTGTACCATCAGACCACTTTGCCTTCTTATCCAGCTTAAAATACATGGTTTTTTTATCATTTCCAAAAGCCCAGTGAGTGGCTAATTCAGGCGTAATCTTGTCTGTATTGGGATGAATATTGATCAAAGATAATTGATTGCTCTGGATGGCACTTCTAAATCCCCCATTTGAATCCGGTCCAACCACCCTGAATGTCATGGGAAAACTTAGGATAGCTGAATGAAAAACACCGCCTTTTTGTGCTTTTTGCGATGAAAAAACCGAGTCAGAAACATTTGTCAGCCATTCTATATTGTCGGGTAATGCTACATATGATTCTACTTGTTTAGGCTGGGAAATATGTGTTGAATCCGACGTTTTTGCATTATCTTTATTCTCTACAGTATTCTCTGATTGATTGTTTGGGCATCCTGTTATAAAAAAAGTAGACAAGAATATCAGAGTATAACAAACCAATTTTAATTTCATATATTCTCCGCTGTTTCAAGTTGATATACAATTTCATTTTGCTGCTGACGTTAGATAAAACCATATCAAATCAAATACTTGATAATCAACGTTTCTTTTATTATTTAAGAATCACCCGAACAAAGTGATTTATCAAAAAAAAATAAGATCTGATTCCTTTTTACCAATTCTTTCATTTCTTGACATCTTTGAATGGTTTTGGGTATAGACATTTGAATGGTTATCTCAACACAAATAAAAAAATGCTATTTAGCAAAAAAACAATACGCCCTAATTCACAAGGAAAAAAGAACAAGATGCTAAAAAAATTTGCGATCACCCTAATTGTTATATCAACATCAGTGTATGGTACCACCTTTTTTATCGCAAAACATCATGGGACTAGCTTTTTTGATGAAATTGTAATTCAATTAAACAGGCTGTCAACAAATCTTTCTAACGAGCAGGAAGTTGAGCGATCTAGGTTCATACTCAGGTCTATTGTAGAAAATGAACAGCCGCCTGCCAACTGGGATAATTTAATTGTACACAACCAGAAAACCAATCATAAAGAATTATTTTATTACTATAAAATTTGGACGATAAAAACAAAATTGAGCATAGCGGATATTAATGATTCATATCCTATTTTTAAAAAAGAAGAAAAGACTTTAATACGAATCAATATGCGGTACGGTAAAGACAAACCGATTTTACAATTCCCTTTTTCTAAAAACAAAGAAGGGTCTGTGATCACGGGTTTGTTCTTTCCGATCAATGAAAGGCCATTGTCTGCTGATTTAAATAAGGACAATAAAATTAATAACGAAGATGTTAAGCTTGCCAGGAAGGTCAAAAATTAATAAAAAACAATTGCTGCTTTCTAATTGAAAGCATTGGAGATACGATTTCCATGGATTTGAGCAAACGGTTTTTAAATCTTCCCATCCGTTTTAAGCTTATTATCAGTTATTCTCTCGTGTTCGTCATTTCTATGGCATTAACCAGCTTTTTTATCTACTTTCTTGTCAGACATATTGTCAACAGTAGTATCGAGACCGAATTAAAACGATCCACTTCTACTATTTTAAACATCGTTAAAACCTCTGCTGATACCTCTATCAAGACGTATTTGAATGGTATTGCCATTCAGAATCGAAATGTAGCCATTTACTTTTATGAACAATTTAAAAAAGGGATCATCTCCGAGCAAGAGGCCAAGGAGAAAGCCACCCAGGTCATGTTGCATCAGCCAGTGGGTCAGACAGGTTATATCTATTGTTTGTCAAGCTCAGGAATTATTTTGGTCCATCCGGAAAAAAGACTTTTGAATGTTGACCTCTCAGGATACGGTTTTATCCAATATCAAAAAAAAAATAAGCAAGGATATATTGAGTATGACTGGAAAAATCCAGGGGAACTCGTTTTGAGGCCAAAAGCACTTTACATGCATTACTTTGAACCCTGGGACTGGATTATATCTGCATCATCCTATCGAAGCGAATTTTCCCAACTTGTCCAAGTGAATGATTTTAAGGATCAGATACTAAACCTATCATTTGGTAAAACCGGATATTCATTCATTGTCAACAGCGATGAAAAAATTATTATTCATCCCTCTTCAAATAAAAATGGTATAAATATTGATCTATTAAAAGTTTCAGAGCGTATTAAGACCATCAGTAAACAAAAAATTGGAAAGCTGATCTATCAGGTCAAACAGGGCAATGCTGAAAAAGTACGGGATAAAATTGTAATTTTTAACCATATAAAAGAATTTGACTGGATAGTCGTATCATCAGGCTTTCTTGATGAATTATATGCCCCCCTTAAAACGGTCAAAACAATTTTCTATGTGACGATGTTTATGGTTTTTGTTTTTGTTCTTCCAATTTCATATAGAATCAGTGGCTCTATCACCAATCCATTGAATGTACTAATGGATAAGTTTTCTAAAGCGGCTAAAGGAGATACCTCAGTTAGAATTAGGCGTAAATCAAATGATGAGGTAGGAATGCTGGGGCATTACTTTAATCTTTTTATGATACAATTGGAAAAATATAGCCAATCCCTTGTTGATGAAATTGCTGAGCAGAAAAAAACAGAAAAAGAGATGGCCAGAATTCGACTATACCTTGCTGCTATAGTGGATTCCATGCCATCAGTCCTCATCAGCGTGGATACTAATGGCATTGTGACCATGTGGAATAGGGAAGCTAAAAGAACAAGTAATATACCAGAGTTTGAGGCCATAGGAAAAAAATTAATTAAAATTTTACCCGGCCTTAATGTTACAATGGACATGGTTGATATTGCAAATAAAGATAAAGAAATACAAGTAAAAGAAAAAGTAATTCACCCCTTTAAAGGTGACGACATCTGGGCAGATATTGTGGTTTATCCTTTAACACGTGAGGTTGGTCATGGTTGCGTCATTCGAATAGATGACGTTTCCACAAGGGTAAAAATGAAGAATCTTATGGTGCAATCTGAAAAAATGAAAACTATTGCTGGGCTTTCTGCAGGTATGGCGCATGAAATCAACAATCCCATCGGTTGTATTGTTCAAAGTGCTCAAAATATTTTAAGACGGGTATCTCCAGAACTTGAAGAAAATAAAAAGGCTGCTAAAAATCTTGGGACAGACCTTAAAACTATTTATGCGTATTTGGAAAATCGAAAGATTATTGCATTTTTGGACGACATCCATGTCAGTGTTGAAAGGACAGCCAAGACAGTTTCCAATATGCTAAGTTTCAGTCGGAAAGGTGAACCTGTTAAAACAGCGGTTGATCTTGTGGGGCTTATCGAAGCATCAGTAGGATTTGCGACCTATGACTATGAACTTAAAAAAAAATATGACTTTAAAAATATTAAACTTATCCAAAATTATGATCCAAAAATAAAAAAAGTCATTTGTATCCCCAGTGAAATTGAGCAGGTGATATTAAATCTATTAAAAAATGCTGCTCAAGCAGTATGGGAAAAAAAATCTAACCCCGTTTGTCCCTTAATTAAAATTGTTGTCCGGCAAGGTGAAAAGTCCGTTAAAATAAAAATTCAAGATAATGGCCCGGGAATGGAAGATGATGTTAAAAAACGTATTTTCGAACCTTTCTTTACAACCAAGTCTATTAAGTCGGGAACAGGCCTGGGATTATCTGTTGCATATTATATTGTTACTCGGAATCATAGTGGAACGTTTGATGTCAAATCAGAACCTGGGCAAGGGGCAACTTTCATCATCACATTACCGTGTGAAGAATAAACCCCAATGCAATATTAGGGTAAACTTTAGGAGCTAAAAATGACAGAATCCTCCTTTTCAAGATCAAAGATTCAGATAATTGATGATGAACCCATCATTCTAAAAAATATGGCTGTATACCTTGAAGATAGTGGATTTTCAGTCATTCAATCCTTAAACGGAAGAACAGGGCTTGAAGATTTTGAAAGTCAAAAACCAGATCTGGTACTGCTTGATTTGAGAATGCCCGGAATGGATGGACTTGAAGTGCTTTCGCAATTGAAAAAAAGATCACCAGACACCCCGGTAATCGTCATTAGCGGAGAAGGAGGTATGGGGGACGCTGTTTCTGCATTACGGCTAGGGGCATACGATTTTATCACGAAACCGATATTGGATATGGCCATACTTGAGCATAGCGTCAAAGAAGCCCTTGAAAAATTACAACTTGTTTTTGAAAACAAAAAACACCGAAAATATTTAGAACTCGAGATTGAAAAAAGAACGCTCGATCTGAAAGAAAGCCAGAAAAGGCTTTCTGAAATCATTGATCGATTTCAAGGATTTATCTACATTGTTTCTAAAGACTACACCTTTGATTTTTTAAACAAAAAAATGATCTCTTCATATGGATTGGCAGCCAAAAGTAAGTTTTGTTATGAGGTGATTTTTGGCATTAAAGAACCCTGTCGATGGTGCCCAATGAACGAGGTACTAAAAAAGGAAACGATTAAATACGAACAATTCAACCCCCAACATCTCAAATGGTATGATATGACCTGTTTTAAAGTTTCAAGTCCTGATTCAGAGGAAAACAGCTTCCAATTTATTGCAACCGATATTACAAAAAGAAAAGAAAAAGAAGAAAAGATTAAAGGTAGTGAAAAAAAGCTTAAAAAAGAGAATCGAAGGCTTAAATCCACTTTAAAAAAAGCGTCTGGGTTAGGTATGATTGTGGGAAAAAGTCAAGTGATGAGAAGAGTGTTTGAAGAAATCCTCAAAGCTGCTGAATCTGATGCGAATGTAATCATTTATGGGGATTCAGGAACAGGAAAAGAACTGGTCGCAAAAACAATTCATGAACTAAGTGTAAGAGGTGAGGGACCGTTTGTAACAGTTAATTGTGGTGCCATACCCGATAACTTGATCGAAAGTGAATTTTTTGGATACAAAAAAGGGTCCTTTACAGGAGCCGACACTGACAAACTTGGATATTTAGCTGCAGGAAACCACGGAACTCTTTTTATGGACGAAATTGGAGAGCTTGGCAAAATAATGCAGGTTAAACTTCTTAGGGCCATGGAAGGTGGTCAGTATACCCCGATTGGCAGCAGTGCCTCAAAAAAAGCTGATATTAGAATAATTGCTGCAACAAACCGAGATCTTGAAAAAGAATTATCAAAAGGCAACTTCAGGAAAGATTTTTTTTACAGGATACACATCATCCCCATTTATATGCCGGCACTCAAGGAACGCAAGAAGGATCTTCCACTTTTAATCCATCATTTTGTTCAGATGTTTTCAGATGATAAAACAATTCGAATGATTCCAGATCATATTGTTGAAAAAATGGTTGCCTATGACTGGCCTGGCAATGTTAGAGAATTACAAAATGCTGTTCAGCAATATTTAACACTGCAAAAAATGGAATTTTTAGACATCGGCCAGGAAGAAAAAAATATGGTTAAAGAGTTAGACTTATTTTCAAATAATAATACCTCAAAAAGCACGTTGAACAACCGTTTACAGCAAATTGAAAAAGAAATCATTCGACAATATCTTGAAAAAAACAAATGGCATAAATCAAAAACGGCTCAAGATCTGGGAATTGATCGGCGTTCTTTATTTAGAAAGATCAAGTCGCTTGGGCTA
>JAAEKY010000631.1 GCA_024227235.1 Desulfobacteraceae bacterium
AGCTTACCTTTGATGCAGAAGGTATCAGTATCCCTTATCCCCAGCAGGATGTTCACATTTTCAAGGAACAAACTGAAAACGACTAAAAAAGAGTACTATTCCATGAGAGCAAAAAGAGTAGGGACAGGTTACAAAGGGCACCATAAAAAATTATTCAGACAATAGGTGGATGAGACACCTTGGCTCGAAACGCCTTTGTTTAAATTGCAAAAAAAATAGGATTCTTATAGCAAATATCCAGATATTTAATTTAGGCTTGACATTCATATTCTTCTGTGAGTAAGCATTACTTACTCAATTGAACTAAATAGGTTTTAACCTCTATATTTTCAATAAAGGTAGAATATGAAGCACAAGGGAAAGACCAACCCGCCCGGTAGAATAAAGATCATGAAATCATTTTCGCAACTCATGGCCCAAAAAGATTTCCATTCCATTACGACTGCGGAAATTGCTGGAAATGCCCAAGTGACAGAAGGCTTGATTTATAAATATTTCAAAGACAAAAAAGATCTTTTGTATCAAGTATTAAATGAACATTTCTTTGAATTCATGGCCAAAATTGAAAACCGAATCGCCAATGAAATAACCTGTATTGAACAACTTGAAGTGGTTATTTTTTCAAGCCTGGAAAGCTATGCAGATAACAGAATTTTTTCAAAGATTTTACTGCTGGAAGTTCGTAATTCTCCTGAGTTTTTTAATTCCTGTGCGTATGAAATGGCCCGTAAATATTCTCGAACCATTCTCGAGATTATTGAAAAAGGCATAAAAAATGGAGAAATAAAACCAGATATTGATCCTTATATATTGCGAAAAGTGATAATCGGTGCCATCGAACATGCGTGCCTGGGCGAAATCATTTTTGGTAAAGAGCTTGATATTGATAACGTGTCAACCGGTATTTCTAATATTGTATTCAACGGAGCAAAAGTATAAATGGAACTGACGTCTATTCAAGATCTCATTGAAAAAAGATTACAATCCTCTTCAAAATTCATGGCTGAAGATGAAGCAAAAAAAATATTCAAATTATTTAATATTCCGGTGGTAGAGGAAAAAAAAGCGATAGATGAGAAAATGGTTTTAGAGGCTTGTCGCAAAACAGGTTTTCCTGTCGTATTAAAAGGTATTTGTAAAAACATTCTCCATAAAACAGAATCCGGCCTTGTTCGGGTGGGTTTGAGCGCTGAAGGCCCGGTGAAAGATGCGATAAAGGAAATGAAACAATCTGTAAAAAAAGGGATTGATTCATTTCTTGTTCAACCTGTAGTATCTGGTAAAAGACAATTTTTGGCAGGGATGTTCAAAGACCCCCAGTTTGGAGCTGTCATTGTATTCGGCCTGGGGGGTATATTAACAGAAGCTTTAAACGATGTCGTTTTTAAAATTGCCCCCATAAACGATGAAGATATTAAGGATATGCTTGAACAATTATCTTCAAAACAGCTTTTAAATGATTTCCGCGGTGAAAAAGCGGTCAACAAAGAAGCCATTAAAATGATTCTCAAAGGGCTTTCAGATATGGCTTTGACTTACCCCAATATAAAAGAAATCGATATCAATCCCTTGATGATTCAACCTGATGGTTCACCTGTAGCGGTAGATGGTCTCATCGTTTTAGAGGAGATAAAAAAACAGGATACCAAAGCATATGATATAGATTTAAATATTCTGGGGTCCTGTTATTATCCTAAGTCTGTTGCCTTTATAGGGGCATCAGCCTCTCCAGGAAAATGGGGCCATATGCTGTTAACAAATACCTTGTCCCGAAACTATCAGGGAGAGGTTTTTCTTGTAAATCCAAAGGGCACAAAAATAACGGGCCGCCATGTGTATAAATCCGTGACAGAAATTGAAGGAGATGTTGAACTTGCCGTGGTAACGATTCCGGCAAAGCATGTGATTGACCTGATACCGGATTTGAAAAAGAAACATGTCAAAGGCGTATTGCTTATTACTTCGGGTTTCAGGGAGGTGGGCAAAGCGGGTGCAAAATTAGAAGAAGAACTGGTAAAAAAAGCCTATGATGCAGGTATATTAATTCTTGGACCCAATACCATGGGTGTTTGCAATCCCCATATTGATTTTTATTGTTGTGCTGCTCATGCCTATCCATACCCAGGTTCAACTGCTCTTGTCTGCCAGTCAGGGAATATGGGGACACAGCTTTTAGCCTTTGCTGAGCAGCAGGATATTGGTATCAGAGCTTTTTCAGGGTCGGGCAATGAAGCCATGGTCACCATTGAAGATTATATGGAAGCATTTGAGATCGATGATCTGACGCGAACAGTAGTCCTTTATTTAGAGAGTGTAAAAGACGGCGCTAGATTTTTTAAAAGTGCGGCAAGGGTATCCCGACAAAAACCGGTTGTTGTGCTAAAGGGCGGCAGGACCCAAATAGGTGTAAAGGCAGCCTCAAGTCATACCGGTGCTATGGCATCTGATACCAAAGTATTTGATGCGGCCTGCAGGCAATCAGGTATTATCCAGGTGGATCAACCCATGGAACTTTTGGATTTATCAGCTGTATTTTCATCTTTGCCTTTACCCAAAGGAAATCGAGTTGCCATTATGACCCTTGGCGGCGGATGGGGGGTGATTACATCAGATCTTTGTGCGGAGAACGGACTTGAGGTCCCTTTGTTATCAAAGGATATCATTGAACGCCTTAACAAGATACTGCCCCCTTTCTGGAGCCATGGAAATCCCGTTGATATTGTTGGAGAAGGAGATCCCAATATTCCAAAAACCTGTATGGAAGAATTGCTTAAATGGGAGGGGTGTGATGCTGTTATTCATTTGGGTATTCATGGAAAAAGGGTTTTAGTGAACAGCATGATTGAATCGGTCGTAAGAACAGATCCGGATGTTGATATGAAAAGTGCTCAGTTCTTTAAAGATTCAATATTACAGTTTGAAGAGGACTATACAAAATATGTGGTGAAATTAACCCAGAAGTATGAAAAACCTGTTTTGGGTGTAAGCCTGCTAACGGATGAAATCAGCAGAACTCTTTACAGACTTGATGGGTATGATTATAAAAGTGTGTTTTTCCCTTCCCCTGAAAGAGCCGTAAAAGCACTTTGGGGAATGTGTCAATATAATGATTGGAGAAAAAGACACCGGTAATAGGTTTTGAGAGCTGCTCGGTTTTTTATTTCAGAATTACGGATATATGTTATGATGTTATCTGTTTATAAATATTAATCAATAATTATAGGAGAAAAAAAATGCAATCCAGAGTAACAACATCAACGCTGATGAAAATGAAGCAGGATGGTAAAAAAATAACTGCCTTGACCGCATATGATTTTCCTTTTGCCGGTATGCTGGATCAATCAGGTATTGACATTATACTGGTGGGTGATTCTCTTGGTATGGTGGTCCAGGGAAAAGAAAATACACTTCCGGTTACCATGGATGAATCCATCTATCATACATCAATGGTATCAAGAGCCTGTAGTTATTCCATGGTTGTCGGTGATATGCCGTTTATGTCTTACCACGGCTCAATTGATAAAGCCGTTGAGAATGCAGGACGATTTTTAAAAGAAGCAGGGGCTCATGCAGTGAAACTTGAAGGCGGTGCAGCTGTCTGCCCTGCGATTAATGCTATGGCCAGTTCAGGAATTCCGGTTCAAGCCCATATTGGCCTGACCCCCCAGTCTGTACATCAAATGGGCGGATTTAAAGTGCAACGAGATGAAGAAAGGCTTTTACAAGATGCCAGAGACGTTCAGGCAGCAGGGGCTTTTTCTGTTGTGTTGGAAGGTATTCCTTCTGCTATTTCGGCAAAGATTACAAAAGAACTTCAAATTACCACCATTGGAATAGGTGCTGGCACTGAATGCGATGGCCAGATTCTTGTCCTTCATGATGCCATCGGTATTAATGATCGATTTTTGCCCAAATTTGTTAAGAAATATGCAGACGTGGCAGGGGTGGCAAAACAAGGCATTGAACAATACATTAAAGAAGTAAAGGCAGGGGATTTCCCTTCAAAAGAATATGAATACAAATAATAAAAATTTAGAATTTTGTATTATCGGATGCGGCAGACTTGGAATATCCCTTGCAGTATTTCTTTCAAAGCAAGGGTATATTCCCAAAGCCTTTTCAAGCCAGCGCATTGAATCTGCCCAAAAAGCAGTCGAATTTACAGGCGCAGGCACGGTGGTTGAAAATCCGGTTGAGGCAGTTGGAACATGTAACCTAACTTTTATTACAACACCGGATACCATTATTGAGCCTGTCTGTGAAGCGATATCCAAAGAAAATGGGTTTGACAATGATTCTGTGGTTTATCATTTGTCCGGAGCCTTGTCATCCAGCATTCTAACATCAGCAAAAAAAAATGGCGCCAGCACGGGTTCTATTCATCCTCTACAGGCATTTGCACCCTATGAAAAAGGTCAGGATTCTCCGTTTAAAGGCATTAATATGTCTATCGAAGGGGATCCAAAGGCCGTTGAGCTTGGTAAAGAGATTGTGAATGCATTAAAAGCCAATTCATTTACCATCCCAACAGATGCAAAGACGGTGTATCATGCATCCGCTGTTGTGGCATCAAACTATCTGGTTACTCTGGAGCATTTTGCCCTTGAACTATTAAAAGAGGCAAATCTCTCAGAGCAAAGCGCTTATGAAATTTTAGAGCCTTTAATCATGGGAACCTTGAATAATATCAAGGCAAGGGGCAGCATTGATGCGCTAACAGGTCCTGTGGCCAGGGGAGATGATGAAATTGTTTCAAAGCATCTTAACGATATTGATAAAAAAATGCCGCAATTTTCAGATCTTTACAGGCTGCTTGGGAAATATACATTGGATATCGCTTCCAAAAGAGGCGAGATAGACGATACTGCTCGACAAAGGCTTGCCAAACTATTTAAACTTTAAACAGAGTTAATTGCTTTTTTGTTGATTCAAGTTTTTTGTTTGCCTGCTCAAGGCTTGTTTTATTTGATATGACCGCTGTTCCCTTTAAGTCATCATTAATGGTGAAATACTTTTGGGCAATATCCTGGATTCTTTTTTTATCAAGCTTGAGCAAAGCATCTTTGAATTGTTGGCGGATGTTATCATCTAATTTTGTGATATTTCTGTAAAACGCTTTCATGGCGGAAGGTCCAGGTGTTTCAGGCTTGTCAATTTCTGAGCAGACCTGTAATATGGCTTCTTTTATATCGGTCTGGGTATAGCCACCATTGATAATATAATCGCAGGCACCTTTATACACATCAAGCGTTCTTTTAATATGGGGATCCCTGTATGATCCAAATGAAAAGATGCCTTCTTCAGTATTGTATATAGCGAACCCACCATATGCCCCACCTTTTTCCCTGATTTCGCGGTGAAGATAAAGTGATCTAAGGATTTTACTGATAACTGCCAGACCGGGAGAATCCTCATGGGTAATTCGTACTGTTTTAAAAGACTGGCCTACAAATGAGACCGAGGTATTGGTATGCCACCCATCAAAGGGTAAGTTTTGTTCAAAGGATATGTCAGGTGTAAAAAAAGATGTATCCGTATCATTAGAAAGCTGTTCATGAATCGCATGAATCCTTTTTTCTGCATGTATAATGGAATTTTTACTGCCAATAACAGCGGGTTTGAAATTCCCATTTTTTAAAATTGATTGGGCAATGCGGATAAGGTTTTTCGATAAAGTTTCAAGTATGTTGTTATCTGATGTATCGAATTGTTCTGTAATACCCTTAATGAATTGGTATTGTTCGATACCATGCCAGAGTTCATTAATATAAGATGCTTTGGTAAGACGCTTGGAAGCAAGGGAGATGGCATACCTGTGACCGGTTGAAACGATAGAGGCTTCCATTCCAGCCTGGTATTGAAGTAACAGGCTTTTGAGCCTGTCAAAATCTTTAAAGCTGTATTCTTCGATAAATTCTTTTATTAAGTCAAACAGCTTTTCTACATTCCGGTCCAGGGATTTACCTTGAATAGCAAGAAATGAGTGGGATTCGGCTTCTTTTGAAAAATAAGACCCTGAAAATGGTGTGAGCGATATCCCACCGGTATACAAATCCATACGTTCTGCAATTTTATCATAGGCGTTTTTCTTTGTCCCACTGTTTGTAAATGCCTGACAGAAAAACGGAACGAGTGCATATAGATCTTTAGGGATATTGCCAGCACCCACTGGACAAGTAAAATATAAAATTCCTGAAGTTGCCTTATCATAACAAGTAGAGAAGCGAACATTTTTGATGGTGTCGGGTTTGATTCTTTCTATTTCGGAAGGTACATCAACAATATCAAGTGTGGGCAGAACGGTAACATCTTCTTCTTTTTCCTGGAGTGCTTCAAGGGTTTTGGCATCTTCTTGGATTTGTTCAATCGCTCTTTTTGATTTCTTTTTTAAAAGCGCTTTAAGCTCTTTTTTTGTTTCCTTGATCTTTGTTTGTTCAAGATTCATATCCGGCTCAAGGGTAAAAAGAACCCGGTGTGAATTTTCTAGAAAATATTGCCTTAATTTGTTTTCTAAAAAGTTCTCTTTTTTCAGATTTTCTTTTAGTTTGCTCAAATCCTCATCTATATTAATGCAGGAAATGGGATTACCATCATGGATGAGTGTACCGGCAAAAGAGAGTAATATTTTTATACCAAATGGATAGGGTGTATTGGTGATTTCTTTTCTATGAAATTCAATCTGGTGGATGGCTGAGTCAATCAGGTTTTGCTCAATTCCTTTGTCAGCCACTTCTTTAATGGTGGTAAAAATAATATTTTCTACTTTTTTAGCAGATGCTTTCGCAATGTCTTTTAGGCCGCATGAAAACATGGCGTCTTTGTTATCCGGATCAAACCCACTGGAATCTGACAAAGCAGATCCTAAATTTGAATCAATCAACGCTTTTCGCAAGGGAGAAGCAGAGTTGCCAAGAAGAATTTGTTCTAAAATTGTCAGGACAAGAACTTCAAAAGAGTCTTGGATATCGCAGGTTAGCCATGCCACACAGGCCTGGTATTTTTTTGATACATCAGAAGGATCTGAGTAAGCATATGTTTGTTCTATTTTTTTTGGGTCGTCCCAACGCGGTTGGGAGGTCACTTTTGAATCAATATCCAAATGGTCAAATTGGTCGAGCACTTTTTCACGGATGAATGAAAGGCTCTCTTCTAAAGGTAAATTACCATAGGTATAAAAATATGAATTAGACGGGTGATAGTATTTGGCATGAAACTCTTTTAGATTTTCCCAAGTCAGGCTTGGAATATCAGAAGGTTCTCCGCCTGAATTATTTCGATAGGTCGTATCAGGATATAGTGCTGCAAGAAGTGATCTTCCCATCACCTGGCCCGGAGATGACATGGCACCTTTCATCTCGTTATAAACAACCCCTTTATACTCTAACTCAATATCCTTGTTATCTGTTTCAAGGACTTCTAGGCGATGGCCTTCTTGTTTAAAACTTAAATTATCAATTCTTGGGAAAAAAGCTGCGTCAAGGTATACATCCATCAGATTGTAATAATCTTTAGGGTTTTGGGTAGAAAAAGGGTACATGGTCCAGTCAGATGCTGTGAATGCATTCATAAACGTAGACAGGCTTCTTTTTATCATGGAGAAAAATGGATCTCGGACATTGAATTTTTTTGATCCACAAAGGACTGTATGCTCAAGTATATGGGCCACTCCTGAAGAATCTGTCGGAACTGTTCTGAAAAATACGCCAAATGTGTTTTCCTTATCCTTGTTCAAAATATGGATATGTTTGGCCTTGGTTTTTAGATGCTCAAGTTGAATCATTGTGGAGTCAATATTTTCAAGCGGAGTACTCTTTTTAATACGATACCCGGAAAGTTTCTGGCCTGGTTTAAATGCAGTAGCGGTCATATAATTATAATTTCCTATTAAGCTTTTTTATAAATACCCCTTTTTACCCGTACAATCCTTTTTATTTTGTCCAACCTGAATATGATATTCCTTAGTTTTTTATCATTAAATCCAGTGGCAGCTTTGATTGTTTTGAAATTAGTGCCTTCAGGGTGATTGGCAATCACATCAAGAACAATGGAAGACGCACTTTTCCGTCTGGTGGCGGGGCGTGTCCTCCCGGTTTTTGCTGCCGGTTGTTTCTGATAAAGTAATTGTTCCAGCTTGTCAAGCCTGCCATGTAAAAAGTTAAGATCTTCTTTTGTCGGGATATCAAGTCTGCCCAACAACATTTTTATGAAACTTTCCCAATTGGACTCGTGATCTGATTTGTCTATCATAATAAACCTCCCAATGAAAAGGTTAACCATTGATCTGCAAAATATTAAAAATATCAACCCAATTTAAGTTGATATGAAAATAAAGAAAGTAAATATTGAAAAGCTGAAAATTCAGCCATCGTAAGTATTGATATTGAATCTATTTTCTTATTGAAGTATATACATAATAACTACTTGCAGAGGGTAAGAAAGTCAAGTGGTTATTTTTTAAGGGATTTTTGAATTAACTAGAAATTAAGGGCTTATAAAATGGCACATCCTGGCCAGTTGTTGAAACAAAGAAAATTATATGCAGGCAAAGAGCTAGGACAAAATTTTCTCTCCAGCCCTGGAACTGCAAAAATGATTGTAGAAAAAACGGGGATTTCAAAAGATACCCAAGTGCTAGAAATTGGCTCTGGCTTAGGCGGGCTTACGATTCCCATTGCAAAGGTTGCGAAAAATGTAACAGCCGTTGAAAAAGATTCTCGTTTGATTCCTATTTTAAAACAAGAACTTGATAATGAGGGGTTAACCAATGTAGAAATTATGAATAAAGATATTTTGAAAATTGATTTGAATCAGATGGCTGCAAACAAAAAGCTTGTGGTAATAGGAAATCTTCCTTATAATATTTCATCGCAAATCCTTATTAAATTGGTTGAAGAAAGACGCTGTATTGAGAAGGCATTTTTAATGTTTCAAAAAGAATTGGCAAAACGGATTATCGCATCTCCTGGCGGAAGAGATTATTCAAGACTGTCTGCTGTAGTACAATATGCAGCAGATATCAGTTTTGTGACGACTATAGGGCCGACATCATTTTTTCCAAAGCCTGGCGTGGACTCGACGATATTAAAATTCAACTTTTTTGATACTGAAGAATTTAATCGCGAACAAGAAAAGGTGTTGTTTAATGTTATTAAGGCCGCTTTTTCAAAACGAAGAAAATCACTAAAAAATTCAATGGTGGGTGGCGAATTTGAATTTAAGAAAGATTATATTATTAAGGCACTGGAATTGGCTGGAATAGATGCACAAAGACGGGCGGAAACACTGACTGTGGATGAGTTTAAATCCCTTGCACGAACTGTATGGGAAACAAGTTAAAGGATCTTTTTTGAAATGAATACACGGATCTCTATAGACAATCTGATTGAAATTGTAAATACCGGTGGAAAGGTTAAGACCGGTGTGGATGTCTATAATTCAAAAGGCATTTTACTTTTAGAAAAGGATGTTCTTGTAAAAAAAGAAAAGATTCTTAAAATAATAAAAGACAATGGAATCAACTCAGTTCCACTTAATACCAGCGATGATGGTGGACTTTGGGATAGCAATGGCAACCGGATTAATGTAAGAAATAATGGCGTAGTAGATCTTGATAAGCCTGATTCTCAAACAGTCAGAGAACCTGTAATTGAGGAGCCAGAAGACGTCTCCATATTTCCTGATGCGGCTACCAATGAAATTGAAATGCGGCTTTTGGAAATTGAGGAACTTAAGAAACAGGCTACCAGAAAATACGACGAAGCGAAAAAGAACATTAAAAAGGTTTTAGCTGATATAAAAAAAACAGGTGGGGAATTCGATTTTAAAACAGTCGAAGAAAATGTTTCTGATTTGGTCGATTTTTTAGTTATCGCAGATAACCCTTTTTCTTACCTCACCCAGGAAATATTTTCTTATGATGATTATTTATATAACCATTCCATTAATGTCTGTGCCATAGGAACAGCTGTTGTTAATCGATTTAACTCTCATTTTTCAAATGTTGTTGACGATTTACTTAAAGGGAGTACATCTGATATAAACAATCCTTTTGAAAAAAATAGTAAAGTCTTGGATAATTCTTATACATGCTATTATAAGGAGGAACTTAGTGACATTTCTCTGGGGTTTTTTCTGCATGATATAGGCAAAGTGATTGTTACCGATGAAATCTTAAATAAAAAAGGCAAGTTGACAAAACTCGAGTTTAAAGAAGTACAGAAACATTCTTATGAATATGGTGTTAATCTTCTTGATAGGAATCATCTTAAAAATTCAGTCATTAGAAATATAATAAATTATCATCATGCGCCGCTTTATGAAGATGAGCCTAGATGCTATCCATCAGATAAACACTATTCTGAAATACCGATTTATGCACGAATCTGCAAACTTGCAGATATCTATGATGCCATGACGTCTAAACGATGTTATAAAGAAGCAATTAACCCCATAAATGTTGTCACTCAATTGTTTAGAAGTTACGCAAAAAAAGACCAGATGCTCCAATATGTTTTACACGCATTTGTTAAAAGTATTGGCATTTATCCACCGGGCAGTATCATCTTTTTAAGAAACGGTCAGATGGCGTATGTCCTTGAAAGTGACGGGCCACTTGTCCTCCCTTTTACAGATAATAAAAGAAATACATTAAAGAACAAACCAGATCCCTTAAATATCAATACATCTGGAATTGAAGAATCAAAAAAGGTGGATGGCAGAAGAAATGTTCAAACACCCAAGGATGTTTACGATATTCTACCCTCGTATTTGAAAAAAATCATAGAACGCCCTTAGCCCCAAAAAATATCCGGCCTAAAAATTGACATATCATCTACTATTGTTTAATATAACAGGTTAAATATTTTTTTGTATAAATGGAGAGAAAGGACAGTTTATGATCAGAGCAAACGATAATTACAGCAAATTAAAAGCATCTTATCTTTTTTCAGATATTGCAAAAAGAGTAGATGAATATCAGCAGAAAAATAAAGACGCACAAATTATAAGATTAGGAATCGGCGATGTCACAAGAGCGCTTGCTCCTGCGGTTATTAAAGGCTTCCACACAGGGGTTGAAGAAATGGCCAATGATGCCACTTTCAGAGGCTATGGTCCTGAGCAGGGATATGCATTTTTAAGAGAAACCATAGCAAAAAATGATTTCCAGGACAGAGGTGCGGATATACAGCCGGATGAAATTTTTGTCAGTGATGGCGCAAAATGTGACACAGGAAATTTCCAGGAATTGTTTGCAGCCGATATCAAGGTGGCCATACCAGATCCTGTATATCCTGCCTATCTAGATACAAATGTAATGGCAGGTCGGACTGGTGAGTTTGAAAATGGCAGATATAAGGGAATTGTTTATATGGATTGTTTAAAGGAAAACAATTTTCTTCCAAAACTTCCAGAAGAGAATGTCGATTTAATTTATCTTTGTTTCCCAAATAATCCAACCGGATCAACGGCTACAAAAGAGGAACTCAAGGTGTGGGTAGATTATGCTAAAGAAAATAAGGCCTTGATTTTATTTGATGCAGCATATGAGTCCTTTATCCGTGATGAAGGCCTTCCGAAGACAATTTATGAAATTGAAGGCGCCAAAGAAGTAGCTGTTGAATTCAGAAGTTTTTCAAAAACAGCCGGATTCACAGGAACACGATGTGGGTTTACTGTCGTGCCCAAAGAATGCATGATTTTTAATCAGAAGGGTGAGAAAGTTTCGCTTCATGCGCTGTGGAACAGACGACACAGTACAAAGTTTAATGGGGTGTCTTATCCGGTTCAAAAAGCAGCTGACGCTGTTTATTCTAAAGAGGGGAAATCTCAAGTTAAAGCCCAAATTGATTACTACTTGAACAATGCTGATATTATTAGGAAAACCATAGAATCCATTGGCTTTGAATATGTTGGCGGGAAAAATTCTCCTTATATCTGGATAGATGGTAAAGACAGGGATTCCTGGGATTTCTTTGATTTATTATTAACAAAAGCTTCGGTTGTTTGTACACCTGGCGGCGGGTTTGGCCGGTGTGGAAAGCAATATATAAGAATCAGTGCATTTAACAGCCTTGAAAACGTAACCATGGCAATGGATAGAATAAAAGAGGCATTAACTTAAAGGTCACACCTAACCAGAGGTCACACGTAACCAGAGGTCACACGTAAAAAATGAACCACTTTTTTAAAGTGAAAAGTCTTGAAGAGGTCATGGCATTAACTTCAAGGTTTTTTCCAGTTGAATCTGAAAAAATAGATGTATCCCAGGGTTTTTCAAGAGTCCTTGCAAAGGATTTGGTCTCGCAAAAAGATATGCCGGGATTCAGGAGAGCGACTATGGATGGGTATGCGGTTTGCGCAAACTCCACATTTGGCGCATCAGAATCCAGTCCGGCATGGCTTGAAATTGCCGGAACCATTTTAATGGGTGATGTGCCTAATTTCAGCATCAAACAGGGTCAAGCAGCTAAAATTTCAACGGGTGGAATGCTTCCTAAAGGGGCAGACAGCGTCGTTATGGTGGAGTATACAGAACTTGTTGATGAGCTTTCTGTTGAAATTTATAAAAGTGTGGCTCCCTTGCAACATGTGATTGATGCATCTGAAGACTTTGCAAAAAAAGAAACAGTATTATCCAAAGGAACCTTTATTCGCCCACAGGAAAAAGGCCTTGCAGCAGGGCTTGGATTTTCGCAGATAGACGCATTTAAAATACCTAAGGTCGGTATTATTTCAACCGGGGATGAGATCATACCAATAGAAGAAGAACCCTCTCCCGGTAAGATTCGGGATATTAATTCTTACACCCTGGCAGGATTTATCAGTGAGGCGCATGGAATACCCGTTCATTATGGTATTATTAAAGATGATCCAGAGGCTTTAAAAATAGCCGTTGAAAAAGCACTCGAACAAACAGACATGGTTCTGATTTCAGGCGGCAGCTCTGTTGGAACAAAAGATTATACCGTTGATGTATTAACGGGTTTACCTGATACAGATATATTGGTCCATGGTATGTCAGTGAGCCCTGGAAAGCCGACAATACTTGCAAAAGCCGGATCAAAACCGGTTTGGGGGCTGCCCGGTCAAGTCGTTTCAGCTATGGTCGTGCTCAAAATTGTTGTCATACCATTTTTGAACAAACTCAAAGGTCTTGACCCCAAAGACCGGACAATCCGGATTCCTGCCAAACTTACGAGAAATGTATCTTCTGCGCAAGGGCGACGGGATTTTGTAAGGGTATTGTTGGAAAAAAAGGATGGTCAAATGCTGGCAAAACCAGTCTTAGGTAAATCCGGACTCATCAGAACCATGATTCATGCAGATGGACTCCTTGAAATTGGTGATCATGTTGAAGGCCTTGAAAAAGATACTTTAGTAGATATTATCCTTTTATAGAAAAGATAAAAGACAAGATATAAAACCAGACCATAAATCAGACCATAAACCAGACCCATTAATAAGATTAGGCCAATGAACTCTAAACGAAACGTATACCTTGATATGAAAAGCATTAAAGAGGCAAAAAAAGTTCTCTTTGATCAATTCGGGCAACATGTAACCCAAGTTGAGACACTTAATGTGGTCAATGCAAAGGGCAGGGTTTTAGAAAAACCTGCTGTGGCCGTTGTTTCTTCACCAAATTTTCATGCCGCTGCCATGGATGGTATTGCTGTGGATGCAACCATAACATTTGGCGCCAGCGAAGATTCGCCTAAAACCATTATCCCCAATAAGAATGCATTCTGGGTGAATACCGGTCATGCCATGCCGGAAGATACAAATGCAGTTATCATGATAGAACATCTTAATATCATTGATGACAATACGGTTGAGATTGAGGCACCTGTTTTCCCCTGGCAGAATGTTAGAAAAATGGGGGAAGATATTGTTGCCACTAAATTGCTGTTCCCCAGAGGACACCGGATTAATTCTTATTCTCTTGGAGCGCTTCTTTCAGGCGGTATATTCCAAGTAGATGTTTATAAACTGCCGAAAGTTTTGATTATTCCGACGGGGTCTGAACTCAAACAATGGCATGAGATCAATATCGATCAGCTCAAGCCTGGTGATGTTGTAGAATCCAATTCATCTGTTTTGGGTGGGCTTTGTGAAGATTTTGGCGCCCGGTTTGAGCGCCATCCCATGCTCAAGGATAATCTTGAAAATATTAAAAAGGCTGTAAAAACAGCCGCAAAACAAGATTACGACATGATCTGTATCATTGGCGGATCTTCAGCAGGCTCAGAAGACTTTGCAAAACCTGTGATTTCATCCTTGGGTGAAGTTTACGTCCATGGGGTGACCATGATGCCGGGAAAACCCTTGATGTTTGGCAGGGTGTCAGATACGCCAATATTTGGTATTCCAGGATATCCTGTGTCTGCTATAGTTGCATTTGAACAGTTTGCAGGGCCGTTGTTATTGAAAATGCAAAAACTTCCTGAAAAAGAAATGACTGAAGTCATGGTTTCTCCTGCAAGAAAAATTGCATCAAAGCTGGGCCAGGAAGAATTTTTAAGGGTGAAAATCGGTTCTGTGGACGGTAAATTAATGTCTTCTCAATTGCCCAGGGGATCGGGAAGTATTACCACTTTAACAGAAGCCGACGGAATTATCAGAATTCCTCGAAATATTGAAGGGATATTAGAAAAAGAGAGTGTAAGGGCGCAGTTATTAAGGCCATTGTCCTCTATTGAAAAAACCATAGTGATTATCGGTTCACATGACAATACCCTTGATCTTTTAGCAGATCAAATAAAAGGAATTAATGGTGATATCAGTATTTCATCAAGCCATGTCGGCAGCATGGGTGGCTTAATGGCGATAAAAAAAGGAACCTGCCATATGGCGGGTGCTCACCTTTTAGACCCTGAAGATGGCAGCTATAACATTTCATATATTAAAAAATATCTGCCCGATCAAAAAGTATGGGGTGTCAATCTTGTGATGAGAGACCAAGGATTGATTGTTCCAAAAGGGAATCCAAAAAGTATTCAATCCATAGAAGATTTAAAAAATAAGCAATTATCCTTTATTAATCGCCAGCCTGGGTCAGGTACAAGAATTTTATTTGATTATAAGCTAAAAATGCTTGGCCTGTCCCCAGATGATATTCAGGGTTATGAGAACGATGAATATACGCATATGTCTGTGGCAGTATCCGTCCTTTCAGGAAGAGTGGATGCCGGACTTGGTATCCAGGCAGCAGCACAGGCCCTTGATCTTGATTTTATTCCGGTTGTCACAGAAGAGTATGATTTGATCATTCCAGATACGTTTTATAATACTCAAAAAGTTCAAGTTTTGCTTGAAACCATTCAGACGAAACAATTTCAGGATCGGGTGATGTCGCTTGGCGGATACAGCATAAAGCATACCGGCCGGATAATGTATCAGTCTGGTGAATAATTTTTACCACACACACTACCGCTACCGTACTCCTTTATACATTTCAGGATAAAGGAACATATTTACGTGTGACCTTTAGGTTATGAGAACGGCTGAAATTAAAAATTACAGATGATATCCTATAAATTCAAATTTTCAATTTTTAAATGTGCGAGAATTATTATTCGTTACTGCTATTGGTAAGTGGCCTGGCGGTCCCTTTAGTCAATGGGAAATAAAAATGCGCCCATGAATTTGAGATTCATAGGCGCACTATTTTTTAATTATTGAATATTTTCAGAAACTATTTTAGGTATATCTCAACCCGTCTATTCATTGAACGACCTGCATTGCTAGCATTTTTTGCAGCAGGTTTTGTAAATCCAAAGCCTTGTGTTGCTATTCTATTTTTTGAGATACCCTTTTCAATCAGATAATTTTTAACAGCGTTAGAACGTCTCATTGAAAGATCCATATTATACGCGTGACTACCGACATTGTCACAGTGGCCCTGGAGTTCAACACTCACCCCAGTCTTTTTTTCAAGAATTTCAGTCACATTATCTAATTTAGGATACTCAGTTGTTTTAATTACATCTTTATCAAAATCAAAAAACACATTTTCAGTGTCAAAAACGCCATCTTCTCTTTCGAGGAATACTTTTTCAACAAAAGCTGCCATACCTGCACTGGTTAGCAATTGATCTGCTGTTGAATAGAAGCCGCATTCTCCGATTTTTGCAATTTCTTGTAAAAGTATTTTTCCTTTAGGATTATCACCAACAAGGATTGGATAAAAACAGATGGTAGAACCATAACGGTTTTTTAAGTCTTGTGCTGAGGCCAAAACATCACCCGGCAGGTCAAGCCCGTCACTGACTATTATAACGGCTTTCATACCTGATTGTCCATATAGGTATAGGTCATCCCCTGCAGCATCTAATGCTTTATAAAGCGGACTGAAACCACCCGGTTCTGTGACTTTTTTTAAACCATCTGCTAGATTGGGTGTTGAATATTCTTCCATTCCATAAAAGATTTCCGTTGGATTTTTTGATACTTTATCAGAATGGCCAAAAGATCTTAAACCTGCTGTTTGTCCCATTTCAGGAACGGTATCATTCATCCTTAAAACGATTGCTTTTGCAATATCAAATTTTGGTGTGCCATTATATTTGTGGTACATGGAACTTGAAGCATCAAAAAGAAATAAAAAACTATCCGCTTTGGCAGAATACATGCTTGTATTAAATTGTTTGGCTTCAAATGATGGTAATTTAGTAACTTCTTTACTTGCGCATCCAAATAGAAATAGGAATGCAAACACCGATAATAAGCTTTTAGTCAAAAGTCTCATGTCTGTTTTCTCCTTTTGATTTGTTAGTATTTAAAAATGGTATTTAGCAAAAGATATAGAAAATGCATTGTTTACTGTACAGAAGAATTGGATTGAAATCAACTTGAAATATTAAATTTGGATATTTGTCATAAAAAAAATCATAGTTTCTAAATAATTCATACACACCCGATCGGACAAGGCAACCTTAATCTCCACTGGAAAACACAGCAGAGCGACTGGTCCAGAATATGGTAAAATACAAATCTATAATAATATAATTGTATTGCTTAAGGTTCGTTGCTTGTTCGCTAAATTTGAGTCTAAATCTATAAAAAGGAATTCATACCTATTCTTTTTTTAAGACCTTGCAATTTAGACACAAGAATTATATACGAATGCTGATTGTTAACCATAAATGAATAAGCGAAAATATGGAATTATATCAGGGGATCATTCTTGGCATTTTGCAGGGACTTACGGAATTTTTACCTGTCAGTAGTTCAGGGCATCTGGTATTGGGCCAGCTTTTTTTTGGGATAACTGAGTCTCAACTAATATTTGATATTAGTGTTCATGTGGGTACACTTTTGGCAATTGTAGTAGTGTATGCATCGGATATCCGTGCTATATTGGTATCTGTTTTCGGTTGTTTGCTAAAAGCCTTGTCATTTAAGCCCATCACACATCTTTTAAAAGAAGACCAAAATCTTAAATTGGCTATGTTCATTATCATCGGTTCAATTCCAACAGCAGCCATTGGCCTATTTTTAAAACAGTTTGAGCATGTGCTGTTCTCTTCTCCGGTCTTAGTCGGCTTTATGCTGATTCTGACAGGGACAATTCTGTGGCTGTCCCGGAATTTTTATTTTAGTGAAAACAAAAAAGCAAAATTTAATGTTAAGCAAGCCATAATTATTGGAATCAGCCAGGGGCTTGCAGTGATTCCAGGGATTTCTCGGTCAGGGACCACCATTGCTACGGGGATGTTTTTGGGCCTGAACCGTCATACAGCGGCCAAGTTTTCTTTTTTACTTTCAATTCCGGCAATCGTGGGTGCAGAAATTTTAAGCATAAGGGATATCATAAGTGACGGTCTTACTATTGACCCGGTAACCATCTATGCTACAATTGCTTCCTTTATAGTCGGATTGATTGCTTTAAAAATATTGTTATCTTTGGTTCATGCGGGCAGGTTCCATCTTTTTGCGCCGTATTGCTGGTTTGCAGGGGCAATGGTTCTTTTATCAAAACTTATCTAATGGAGGCGTTATGAATCCGGGGATTTTCAGAGAATACGACATAAGGGGTATCGTTGGTAAAGATATAATGGAAGAGGATGTGGTAAGTATTGGTAAAGCTTATGGCTCCCTTTTGAATCAGCAAAATAAAAAAATCGTTTCTGTTGGAAGGGATTGCAGGCAATCTTCTGAAAAATTTTCTCAATTGTTTATCCAGGGTATCATCTCAACGGGTTGCGATGTCATTGATATAGGTACGTGCCCCACTCCGGTTCTTTATTTTTCTATTCAACATTTGAACCTTGAAGGTGGTGCTATGGTGACTGCCAGCCATAATCCGCCAGAATACAATGGATTTAAACTGATGAGCGGGCTTGATTCCATTCACAGCCAGGGGTTGCAGGATGTTCGCATTATTATTGAAAATAATGAATTTGTTCAAGGCGATGGAAAGGTATCCAAAAAAGATGTTATCACGCCTTATAAAGAATATATCTTAAATAATATTAATATTAAAAAGAAGATAAAAGTCGGGATCGATTCTGGAAATGGAACCGGCGGCATTACAGCTCTGCCTGTATTAAAAACTTTGGGATGTGACGTACATGATATTTATTGTGATATGGATGGAACATTTCCTAATCATGAAGCAGATCCTACTCAGAAAAAGAATCTTCTGGATCTGATTGAATTGGTAAAAGAAAAAAACCTTGATCTGGGAATCGGATATGATGGAGATGCAGATAGAATCGGGGTCGTTGATAAAAATGGCGAGGTGATCTATGGCGATCAGCTCATGGTGATTTATGCCAGAGAAATTCTTCAGCGAAATCCAGGGGCGACATTTATATCAGAAGTTAAATGTTCCATGGTCATGTATGATGATATCCGGGACCATGGCGGCAATGCCATTATGTGGCGAACAGGTCATTCCTTGATCAAGAAAAAAATGAAAGAGGAAAATGCCGCCCTTGCTGGTGAAATGAGTGGGCACATGTTCTTTAAGGACAGATATTTAGGATTTGATGATGCCCTTTATGCCAGTTGCCGTCTGCTTGAAATTATGGCCGATACAGGGATGGGTGTTGACGAACTTATTCAGGATCTTCCCAAAACGTTTACTACGCCTGAGATTCGAGTGGATTGTCCTGATGAAATCAAATTTGATGTTGTGGATAAAATCGTCGCCCTTTTTAAAGCAAAACAGGATGTGATTGATATAGATGGATTAAGGGCTCTATACGATGATGGATGGGGGCTTGTCAGAGCATCAAACACACAACCTGCTTTGGTGTTAAGGTTTGAAGCCCTAAGCGAAAAAAGATTGAACGAAATAAGAAATGAAATTGAATCTGAATTAAAAATTATTATAGAGGGGATACAATAAGATTTAAAAAATCTTATCTATTAAATTATATGGAGTTATCGGTACAGCAGCAGGATGCAGTCAATCATACCGGCTCCCCGGCACTTGTTGTTGCGGGAGCCGGTTCTGGTAAAACACGAACCTTAACCGCCAAGTTTTCACACCTTGTTAATCAGGGCCACGATCCTAAAAGGATTCTTGCCATTACATTCACTAACAAAGCCGCCGATGAAATGAAGTCCAGACTTATTGAGATGACAGGTCTTCATTATCAAGCATTTCAATGGGTGAGGACCTATCATTCAGCTTGTTTGATGATTTTAAAACAGCATGGCGAAAAATTAGGATACATATCGCCGATTCAGGTGTTTTCAGTCTATCAACAGGGCAAACTGATAAAAGAACTCTGTGTAAAAAATAATATTGAAAAAAAACATGGTAATAAAATTTTATCAACCATTTCCAGAGCAAAAAATTTTGGCAACCCAACAAAATATTTTGATTTAACCCCTGCCTTTTTTAATATTAAAATTGAAGACTTGTTCGTCCAATATGAAGAACGCTTAAAAGAGATGAACACAGTAGATTTTGACAATATTCTTTTGAAAACCAGGGATTTATTACGAGATTACGGCGACATTCGAGACTATTATCGAAAATATTTTTCCTATATTCTTGTGGATGAATACCAAGATACCAATAACCTGCAAGAAGATCTGACCAACCAGCTTTTAGGTGAACACCGGAATCTTTTTTGTGTAGGCGATGACTGGCAATCCGTTTATGGATTCAGAGGCTCAAATGTGAATCACTTTTTAGACTTTCCAGAAAAATATAAGGATTCAAAAATATTTCGGCTGGAAGAAAATTATCGATCTGCTGATGAAATTGTTCAAGTTGCAAATGATTTGATCGACTATAATCCGGATAAGATGGATAAAAAATGTTTTTCCAAAAAAAAAGGGGGTGTCGTTGAAATTTATGATTTTATGTCGGACACCCACGAAGCAGAATGGGTCGCTAGAAGAATTAAGGGCTTAAATCGGCAGGGCCAGGGTATTGGATATGATAAAATGGCAGTGGTCTATCGAACAAAATTTTGTTCCCTTCCCTTTGAAAGAATTTTTAGAGCATACAGAATACCCTATAGTTTAAGAGGATCGCAGGGTTTTTTTGAACGGATGGAAGTTCTTGATATTAATTCTTATCTAAGTGCTGCCTTTTTTCCCAACGATGATGTGTCATTTGAACGGGTTGTAAATACGCCCAAAAGAGGAATCGGACCATCAATGATAAAAAAGATGGCAGCAATCAGAACTGAGGAAGTGAGTCTTCAGGATGCTGCTAGAATCATGATTAAAGACAGGCTCTTAACTAAAAAAGTTCACGAAAATCTTTCCCAGGTTATTCAGATCCTGGATGAAATTGGGGATATGCCTCCTGCAATGGCCATGGAAACAGTAATAGACAAAACAGGATATTTTGAATACCTGGATAAAAAAACAAAAACAAATGCTGAATTTGTTTCAAAAAAAGAAAACATCGAACAATTGATTTATACGGCTAGAGCGAAAGATGATCTTTTGGAATATCTTGAAGAAGCAGCCTTGATAAGGGAAGACAAGGAAGATGATGAAACTCCTGATTCTTCCAGTGTATCCCTTCTGACCATCCATTCAGCCAAAGGTCTGGAATACGATACCGTTTTTATAGTCGGGTGTGAAGAAAGGCTTTTTCCTCATTGGCGGTCTATTGATTCTGGAGATGCAGCAGTCTTTGAAGAAAGACGCCTGATGTATGTCGCAATGACAAGAGCAGAAAGATTTTTATACCTGACCCATTCCAACTACAGGAAAGGAGAATTCGCTACTAGAAGTCGATTTATCAATCAGATTCAAGAGTGTATATCATAGAATGAAGCAACCTCAAACCAAAATCTAATTTTGAAATGACATACAAAAGGGATTAAAATGACCCAATTTTATTCTGTTAAAGAACCGCTTTCTAAACTCCTCGTAAAGCTGTTCAATAATGGAAAAGGCATTATCCCCTCTGATCATAAAGGTATCTTTGTCACCTTGTTTTTTGCTATTTTTACAACGGTTACCGGAGTGGGAATCGTTGTGCCGCTTCTTCCTGTATATGCAAATGAGCTGGGAGCATCAGGGATATATGTGGGGATGATATTTGGCTCATTTTCCATATCCAGAATTTTTCTTTTACCTGTTTTTGGTAGATGGTCTGATCAAAAAGGACGAAAACCTTTTATTGTGACAGGTTTGCTTGCCTATACACTCATCTCATTAGCCTTTGTATTTTCAGAAAATATAGAGACATTAATCATATTACGGTTTATCCAGGGAGCAGGATCGGCAATGATTATGCCAGTGGTTCAGGCATATGTAGGCGAAATAACGCCCGAAGGTTCAGAAGGGTATTCAATGGGATTATTTAATTTATCCATGTTTCTAAGTTTGAGCTTAGGCCCGTTGATGGGGGGGGGGATAAAAGATATTTGGTCTCTTGATGCAGCCTTTATATGTATGGGACTTTTATCAGGTATCGGCTTGCTGTTATGTATATTTTTTCTGCCCAAGGTATCAGAAGAAAAAGTTAAAAGAAATACGGGAAATAAAATTATTCCCTGGTCAAATCTTGTAAAAGATAAAGGAATAATTTCAATTTTTATGTTTAGATATGCGTATACTGCCTGTATCGGTGTAATATGGTGTTTTCTCCCATTATTTGCAGATACTGAATTTGGTCTTTCCGGATCGTTAACCGGTGTGCTTGTCATGCTGGGTGTTTTTGTTTCCGGACTTCTTCATCTTCCCATGGGATATGCAGCAGACAGATTAAATAAAAAAATGATGATCCTATCAGGGGGAGTAATTTCAACCATTGGAATGCTATTGCCATTTTTTGCTACCTCTTTTTATGACCTTGTGACAGCTGTTTGCCTGTTTGGAATCGGCGGTGGGATTTCAATGCCGGCAGTCATGGCATTGGCTGTAATTAAGGGTGATGAAAAAAAGGCTATGGGGTCAGTCATATCCATTATGACGGTTGCCCATAGCCTGGGAATGCTTACAGGTTCAATGGCCGCCGGGCTTGCCATGGATTACTTAAGCTTGCGATTATCTTTTCCCTGCGGAACGCTTATCATGGCGTTTGGAACGATATTGTTTTTAATTTTTATGGATAAGACGAAAAAGGGGGTAATAGCATAAAGGATATAAATGGACGAGTTTTTGCCACGTGTTTATTTAGCTTTAAAATACCCTTTTAATTTGATTTAAAAATGAGCTGTAAAATTTTTTAAACGAACAAATTCTTTTTCCAAGTCTTTTATCAAAAGTATTGATTGTTTGATATCTTTTGATTCGGCGGTCTGTTCAAGTTCGGCTGCCACAGAAGATAAAGGCATCGCTGTAAGATTGGCTGACCCACCTTTAATAGAATGTACTTCCCCCTTTATGGTTTTATAATCTTTATCCTCAATGGCTTGTTTTATTTTTGGGAGTTGCTTTGCAACGCTTTGGATAAAGCCATTTAGAACCTCTATAAAAAATTGCTCATCATTTTCAAATTCATCAAGCGCTTTCTCGTAATTCAGCGGTTTCACGATATTGTTATCATCTGGGCAAGAAGAAGGCTTTTGGGTGTTTTCTTTGTATTCATGGTCAATTGAAGTGCCTTTATCAGGAAATATCCATTTTTCAACTATAGCAATTAGAGTATTTCTCTTAAAAGGTTTGGTAATGTAGTCATCCATATCCGCATCAATACATTTTTTCTTATATCCTTGAATTGCGTGAGCCGTCATCGCAATAATCGGGGTTCGTGTGGAAGATGGTGACTTGTCGGGATTATTTTCTTCTAAAATATGTTTTGATGTCCTTTCCTGCTCACGAATAAGGCGCGTGGCCTCATACCCATCTATCAGTGGCATTTGAATGTCCATAAGGATTAAATTGAATTGCCTTTTTTTGAAGAGGTCAAAGGCTTGCTGACCATTTTCAGCAAGCGTTACCTGATACCCATAGTTTGTTAAATGTTTAGTTGCAATCAATTGGTTCGTTGGATAATCTTCTACCAAAAGAATCTGAGTGTCTTTTCTTTTTGTTTCTGATATTTTGTGAATTGTTAAGGGGGCTGGGTTATTATCCGCTTTATTTATATCCTGCTTATTTAAAATAGAAATAATCGCAGATTTTAAGTCATTTCGCCTGATTGGTTTGGTCAGGTATCCTCGAATGCCTAATTCTTTACAAATTTTACTATCTCCGATCATTCCCATAGACGTTAAAAGAATAACAGGAATATCTCTTAATTTTTTTTGCTTTTTAATTCTTTTTACTAATTGGAATCCATCCATTTTCGGCATCTGGAAATCAGAAAGAATTATATCAAATATTTTATTTGATTGTTGAGATTTCTTTAAGACAGATAAGGCTTCCTGCCCACTTTTGGCTTCAACTGGAAGGCAGCCCCACGATTTTAGATGCTCAGAGAAAACAAACCGGTTGTGTTTGTTATCATCTACAATCAGAACGTTTAAATTGTTTAAATCGATGGAGAGTTCTTTTGATTTTTTTTCTTTAAAATTGGTCACATCTTTTTTGAAAATAATAGTGAACCAGAAAGTTGAGCCTGAAAAGAGCTTGCTTTCTATGCCTATTTCTCCGCCCATCATAGTGACCAGTTGTTTGGAAATTGTTGTTCCAAGGCCTGTCCCACCATATTTTCTTGTAGTTGACCCGTCTGCCTGGGAAAAACTGTCAAATATTTTATTTTGTTTTTCTTTTGGAATACCAATACCCGTATCTTTGATATAAAAGCGTAATTTTATGTCATCGCCAAGATCTTCAACAGAATTCACCCAAATAAATATTTCACCTTTATGAGTAAACTTTAGTGCATTCCCAGTAAGGTTGATTAGAATCTGACGTAATCTTCCTGGGTCTCCTATGAGTTTTTCAGGGATACCCGGCGGGAGAAAGGAAATAAATTCTAAATTTTTCTTTTGCGCTGTGATAGCAAAGGTTGAAGACAAATCTTCAAATAAAATTCTTAGGTTAAAGGGGATATTATCAAGTTCCAGTTTGCCGGCCTCAATTTTTGAGAAGTCAAGAATGCTGTTAATAATAGAAAGCAAAGATTCTGCTTCGGTGTTGATTGTGGTCGCCAATTTTTTTTGGCTGTCGTCAAGTCCGGTATCAAGGATTAACTCTGCCATACCGATGATGCCGTTCATAGGCGTACGAATTTCATGGCTCATATTTGCTAAAAATTCACTCTTTGCCTTTGTGGCTTCTTCAGCTTGATTTTTCGCTTTTTTAAGATTGATTTCAGCTTCTTTCCGTTGAGAGATATTCGTAATAATGCCTTCTATGCCTAATGGTGTTTCATGCTTGTCCAGGTAATAATTACTGCTTGACATGATCGGAATAGCTGTCCCGTCTTTGTGGAAAATCTCAAGCTCATAATTGACGATTTTTTTATATCTTTTCAGGGCGCCAAGAAATTGAAAATATCGGTCACTTCTTTTATAAAAAAGATCAGAGATATTTTTTCCTAAAAGTCCGGCATCAGAGTCATACCCTAAAAGAGTCAACCCTGAAGGACTTATCATGGTTAGATTCTGATCAATATCTGTCCGAAAATAAACATCTTGCATATTCTCGATAATACCGCGATATTTTTCTTCACTTTGTTTTAATTTTTCTTCTGCATGCTTTTTATTTGTGATGTCACGAACAACGCCTTGTAGCACTTTTTCCCCATTAAGTTCCATTGCTGTCAGAAGCACATCAGCTGGAAAATTTTTTTTACTTTCATATTTTTGATGGGTCCATTCAAAGGCGCAGCTGCCTTTGGCAAAGGCTTCATTTATTTTTTTTGTTGCAAGGTCTATAGAATCTTCGTTATTTGATTGTCTTTTTGGAGATAACGTAGAAGGGTGAAGAGAAGAAAATATTTTTTTTGTTTTAACCTCAAACATATCAAGGGCTGCTTGATTACAGTCAAAAAAGCCTTTTTGGCCAAGAATAACGACTGCATCAGAGTTAGAATCAAACAAGGTTTTAAATTTAGTTTCAGTCTGTTTTCTTTCTGAAATTTCTTCTTCTAACTCATGGGTCCTTTCTTCAACAATTTTTTCTAAGTCATCTCGATGTTTCCGAAGTTCTTTTTCAAGCTTAATTCTACCACTGATATCTCGAACATTACTGATCCAAGCACGTCTCCCCAGGTATTCTATTTCATCTGTCCGAATGTCCACATCCATTCTCTTACCGGATTTTGTAATATGGATATACTGATTTGTGTCGCTTTTGTTAGCGCGGTCAATATTTTTATCCACGTTTTTAAAATCTTCTTTTGGGTGAAGATCATAGGGCGTCATTTTTCTTAGTTCATCTTTGGTATATCCATATACATCTATAAATGCATTGTTGAAATCAATGAAATAGTGAGTCTTTTTATCGAAAACAACAATAGGGTCGGTTAAATTATTAAAAAGACTTTTATATTGTTGCTCTATTTTTTTTCTTTCCTCAAAGGTCTGGTCAATATCCGTTTTAATAACAGCTAATGCCCCGAAAACAGATTTAAAGGGATGGGAATCTGGAATATCCTCAAACTGGGTGTCATGCGAATCCCAGTTGATGGAACCCATATATCTTAAAATTTCATCTGAATATTTTTCTAAGTCGGTACCGGGTAGAAATTTTTGAGTCATCCTCTTTAAAAATGAAACAGGTTTAATTTTGTTTGGTGTTTGGTTCAGGAGACGCAAAGATTCTTCAACCGCTTCTTCATATGTGTCAAAGGCAGCCATTGGGATTCCAGTTGGCTGAAGACGAATAGCAATGTTATACATCCATTTGATATGCTTTGGAACATAATAGACAAAATGGCCAATCAACTGTTTTTTTTGGGTTTTTTCCAATAAAAGATTTTTAATTTTAATCCGGGCTCTTTTTGAGGGAATATTCGTAAGACCACCGTAATCTGAAATTTCAATAAATTGTTTGTCTTTAAGATTAACGCATTCTAAAAAGCGGTCATAATTTTTAAAAAGCGCAATCGTTCCTTCCAAACTAACCTTACCCTTTGGAAAGATATTTAGAATATTTTCATTTATCAGTTCAAAGGTAGCAGAATAGTCTTCTGTCAGTACGATATCTGTCCATTCAGGACTTCTATTAATCCTGACAGATGTTGTGGGACAGATGGATTCTACAAAATCTTCAATAGACTGAACTGTTTTTTGCGATGCCATATAATTGAATGATATATATTTTTAGTATTAAAGTTGGAAATTTTTTATTAATAGGCCAATTATGGCGTTTATTGTTATGTTTATCAAGTAAAAATACTAGTTATAACCATTGCCATTAAATATTTTTTTTGATGAGGCGGCAACACAGATGGTTGAAGAGGTAATGGTTAAAACGGCGTTAAATAAGCATTTTGGCAGGACGCCTTGAAAATGCTTATTCCCCTATTTTTGTGCTATTTAATTTTTTGCAACCCAGCTTATATTTATGATTCCGGGGGGAATTTCAACAGCACATTGACAAGGTCCTTCTTTTTAAAAGGTTTGGCAATATAATCATCCATCCCTGCCTTAATAAAACGTTCTCTGTCTCCTTTCATGGCATTGGCGGTCAGAGCGATAACCGGGATATGTCTGGGTGTGTTTTTTTCTTTTTCCCTTATTTTTATAGTCGCTTCTTCCCCACCCATCACCGGCATTTGGATATCCATAAGAACAATATCAAATCTTTGTTTTTCCAGTATATCCAAACTCTCTTTACCGTTGAAGGCGATAGTGATGCTGTGCCCCATCTTTTTCAGAATTGTTTGCGCAACTTTCTGGTTAACCCTGTTGTCTTCAACAAGTAAAATATTCATAGGAGGTATTTCAACGGGCATATTTTCCCTGATTTTTTCAACTCTATTCTGGGTAATCAAGGTTTTTGACAGTCCTTTATCTGATATTCCAATGACTGTCCTTAAGCAATCGAACAACATACTACGCTTAATGGGTTTGGTCAGGAAGGCTGAGAATCCAAGGGATTTCATCTTATCTGTATCACCTCTTTCTGTTGAGGCTGACAGCATCACAAGGATAGTGTCAGAAATTTTAGTATCTTGTTTTATCGCTTCGCCCAATTGGTCACCAGACATATTGGGTATCTCTATATCAACCAATGCCAGATCAAAAGGATCCTTTTCCTTAACTGCATCTTTTAATGCCTGCAGGGCAGATTGAGCATTATAGCTGCTGGTACACCGGCATTTCCATGATTTTAAATATTCCCGCATTACTTCATGATTAATAGGTGCATGATCAACGATTAGGATTCTGGTATTCACAATATTTTGAGACAGGACAATCTGTTCTTGTACTGACGTTTGTTTTTTAAGCACACAGGTAAACCAGAAATTTGAACCTTTACCCAGTTCGCTTGAAAATCCGATTTCCCCGCCCATGATTTCAGCCAGTTGTTTAGATATCGCAAGTCCCAATCCTGTTCCGCCGTATTTTCGGGTTGTAGAGGCGTCTGCCTGAGTAAATGCATCAAAAAGTATAACCTTGCGGTCTTCAGGGAGACCGACTCCTGTATCAACCACTTCAAAAAGAAGCATGACGTCATCAGCCCGGTCCTCTTTAACAGAAACTCGAATATAAATTTCGCCTTTTTCTGTAAATTTGATGGCATTGCCGGTCAGATTGATCAAGACCTGGCTAAGACGGCCAGGATCCCCGATAAGATTTAACGGGACGTCTTCATGGATAATAATGACAAACTCAAGTCCCTTTTCAAAGGCCTTGAATCCGACAACGTCTCCGAGCACGTCCATGGTGGTGGACAGCTTGAAATCAATGGCTTCCAAGCTGAGCTGGCCGGCTTCAATTTTTGAAAAATCAAGGATATCATTAATTAGTATCAACAGCGAATCGGCACTGTACCGTGCGGATAGAAGAAATTCTTTTTGCTCTGATGTAAGTTTTGTTTCCAGAAGGATTTCCAGCATCCCGACCACCCCGTTCATTGGCGTCCGGATTTCATGACTCATGTTGGCCAGAAATTCACTCTTAGCCTTGGCAGCAGCCTGTGCCCGTTCTTTTTCAGAGATCAACAGTTCTTCATATTCTTTTTCAAGTGTTACATCTTCAATAATTCCATCAAACCATTTGAAATTACCCTTTTCATCGTAACGCGCTTTTGTTGTGATTGCTCCCCAGAAAGGGGTCCCGTCCGCCTTCTTTAGCTGGAGTTTTTTCCTGAGAACAAACCCTTTTTCCTGTAATTCGCTTACGACCTGTTCTCGTTCTTCAGGGTTTTGATAGGCTTCACTGACCGGTGATTTTTTAAATCCTTCGATGGTTTCATGCTTAAACAGTTTGACCATAGCAGGATTTCCCAGCAAAAACTTACCGGTTGGCCCCCCAGTGTTTCTGTAGGCGGCAACAGGAATATTTTCGAAAAATTGTCTCATGCCGTCTCTTTCTTCTTTTATCCAATTAAACTTTTGTCTTAGCGTCGTAATATTC
>JAAEKY010000632.1 GCA_024227235.1 Desulfobacteraceae bacterium
GGGGCTGTATAGAAGCACTGCATATAGCATTGGAGTAAAAGTACGAAAAAAAAAGAAAACGATATATTTCAAGAAGACGACTTACACATCATTTAAAGATTCTCTTTTACAGGGTATCTCATATTGAACTGTATTTTATGAATTGGCTCTGACAGATAGAAATATGCAAGTAAAATCTTGTGTGTACATAATTTTAGAATCCTGAGATTGTAAATTTTTGATATACAGACTGGGTTTTCAAAAAAGTAGCATCAGCTGGCCTCAACAGCCTCTGAAAGAAAGGTTATAAGATATCAATAAAAAAATTGGATTTTTGATGGTCCATTCCACAAAAAGGGACCAGTATTGGTCATTTTAGTGCCAGGGATGATCCAACCATCAGGATCAGAAAGTTTCTTGGTGAAATAGGTCTTTTGAGGCTGTAGAGGCCATTGAGGTTGCAGAGGCCGATGAGGTCAGTGAGGTTGCAGAGATGCTAAGGCCTGAAAAATCACTATTTAGGACTTCAGAGTTATCCAGGTCCTTGAATTAAGCTTTATTTTGATGTTTTGAAGAAAGAAAAATCCTCATATAATTGGAAAATATAATTTTGAATTCTAAAACCTTTTCTGTTGGAGGCTGTTGATGCAAGCTGATGTTACTTTTTTGAAAACCAAGTATGTATA
>JAAEKY010000633.1 GCA_024227235.1 Desulfobacteraceae bacterium
CGGTCCGCAGGTGACCCGGCGGCCGATTCGGCGGGATGGACCCGTTGGACAAAAACAATTTAACAAAAGGAAAGGAGACAAAGGAAATGAAAACAATAAATGTGATTTCAGTATTTGGTCTAATTATGTTTTGTATGTTTGAAACGGTTGGGGCTGGCATAATCCACACAGCGAATTATAATGGCCACGCTTATCATCTTTTAGATACAGATGGCACAAAATGGTGGCATGAGGCTGAGGCTGAAGCGGTAAGTTTAGGTGGCCATTTGGTTACCATTGATGATGCGGGGGAAAATCAATGGGTTTTCAATACATTTGGACCTCAAGCGATAGCGTATGCTAATGCCAATAATCTTCCTGATAGAAACAATATTTCTCTCTGGATTGGTCTCACAGACCATTTAGTTGAAGGTTCTTATCAGTGGTCAAGTGGCGACCCTATTGGATACTTTAATTGGGCATCAGGTCAACCTCAGAATGGAGTTCCTGACGAAGACTTTGTTGGTATTGTTGTCAGTCCGTGGGCTCCGAGCAAATGGCATGATATTGTTGGAGATACGAGAGAGATTGATTTGCCATTTGGCATTGTGGAGGCGCCCGTTCCCATCCCTGGAGCAATCTGGATGCTCAGTTCTGGCTTAGCTGTACTAATTGTTACACGTAGAAGTAAGAAATAATAAAAGGATGTCTTCCGGGGACACAATACTTAATTACAACACTCAAAATGCTGTAAAAAAAAGGGGGGGGTCAGATCTGCCCTTGACTCTTGCTGGAAAATTCAACAATCAACATGCACCGGACTTCATCGGTGATTTTGGATCGTTCTCGGCGATTGTGTCGCCGTTTAGTTTGAATATAATAAAAAGTGTATACAGGAATCCCTAAAAAGAAAGAAAGTTTATTTTAATATATTGATATAGGAGACAATAATGACAAAAAAACTGTTGGAAATATCACTTTCAATATTTTTAATTGCATGTTCAGTTGCGTTGATATCAACAGTAATTAATGGGAAGACTATTGTTGAAAATTATGTGTCAGCAAAAACAGTACAGATCGAAACAGCAAACGAATTAAAAAATACAATTAAGAATTTTTCTTTAAAATATTTTTCAATAATGGAAACTCAATCCCAAGCACAAAAAAGTTTGATAGAAACTTCCAAAAAGGTAAATTCAGTAATATTTGAAGCGGGAATTGCTTTTGGTGCGAGAATTTTAGAAGATGAAGGTGGAATATCCCCCACGGATTCTAATAAAATAATAAACCAATCAATTGACAATATTATGAAGGAATCTGATAGACTGGGTGTTTTGGCCAAAGCACTGAATGATGCTTCAAGACGCTAATAAAGCTATTTTTTTATCCATTAGATATTCGATAGGAAAAAAATGACAAAAAAATTTTGGGATATCACGTTGTCTTTATTTCTAATCATTTGTGCAATTATTTTAATCTTTTTTGTTATCAATGAAAATCAAATATTAAAAATATTATTCCATATCACTTGAGGCACAAAAAAATACTGCAATTGAATTACAAAAGGCTTTAGATAATATTTGTTCAAAGCACCTTTCTATTATGGAGAATCAAGCTCAAGCACAATTAAACTTTTTTGAAAAATCAAAAATGATTAACACTATATTTTTTGAAGCAGGAATTACCCTTGGTGCAGGAGCCTTAGAGAAGGAAGGCGAATTGTCGTTTGCTGATTCAAATAAAATAATTGATCAATCTATTGACGAAATTAGAACCCATTCTGAAAGATTAGGTGTTTTAGCAAAAATGTTGAATGATGTGTTAAGAAATCAATTTCTTGAAAAGCAAACATCTAAATCGCAGGAACTAAAACCAGTTCCCAATCAAAAAAGCGTCAATGGAAGGTTTGTAACTAATTCAAGCGCAGGCACTCTGTTTGTGATAACAGGAAGGGTGGAAACTCCATCAAATATTTCTTATAGACATATTCAAATCAAAGGGACGTTGATTACAAAAGATAAAACAGAGGTAAAAACAAAATTAGTCTATTGTGGAAATATAATCTCCGAAGAAATGCTCAAAGCAGGCACTATTTCGAGTATTAATAAACTATTGATGATAAAAGAAGGAAGTCATAATACAAATACCTCCCTGTCCCCTGGTGCATCTGTTCCCTTCATGGTTGTATTCGCGGATTTACCTGAAAAATTACAAAATTTTACTGTTAAAGTCACAACATTTAGAAAATAAAACCAGGGTATAGAAATGAATTATATTTTCAACAATCTAAATCAAGCGGATTTCACCGCTTATTTGGGGTGTTGCAACAGAGATAATTGAACGGAAGCTCCATCTATACCACCTGCATACAATAGGTGCATGATTGCGACTTTGATTCAATTCGCAAGCTGCAACCAGAAAAGCAGATTTTAGTAACTGCCTAAAATCATAGTTAATAATTTTAACACGCTGACTGGCACAAATTTTGCTAATTCATTGGGTGGCAGCAATGACGGAAATGAAAAAATATTCAACGAAAGGAGAATCATAATGAGCGCTTTACCCGAAAAAGTCAGCAAATCCTGGGAAAACAAAAAGGGCCCCATTATTTTAACCACCGTAAACAAAGAAGGCATCTCTAATTCCATCTATGCCACCTGCGTATCCAAATATGATGAAGAGACCCTGGTGGTGGCCAACAATTATTTTTCAAAGACCCTAGAAAACATCAAAGCCTTCAGCAACGGGTCTATCCTGTTCATCACCGGCAAAGGAGACGCCTACCAGGTAAAAGGCAGCATTGAATATCATACAGAGGGTCCGGTATTCGACGATATGAAAAAATGGAATCCCGAAAAGCATCCCGGCCATGGTGCAACGGCTTTGAAAGTCGAAAATGTCTATTCCGGTGCTAAAAAGCTGGTTTAAGAGGACTATCCTGGAGGAAGAAATGGAGCCACCAAGGGTTTTCGGCCCGGTCCCGTCGAGGCGGCTGGGCAAAAGCATCGGGATCAATAATATTCCGCCTAAAATCTGCAGCTATTCCTGTGTTTACTGTCAATTGGGCAAATCCCTTAAAATGGCCACAGACAGGTGCTCCTACTACGACCCGAAAGAGCTTGCGGTGGAAGCAAAAGAAAAAATAAAAAATGCACTGACCAGTAACGAATCCATTGATTACCTGACCATTGTGTCGGACGGCGAGCCCACCCTGGACGCAAATTTAGGACAATTAATCGATCAATTACGGCCGTTTGGCATTAAGACAGCCGTGATTACCAATGCCACTTTATTAAGCAGGGCCGATGTCCGGCAGGATTTGTGCCGGGCAGACTGGGTATCGGTTAAAGTGGATGCTCTGGATGAAACCATATGGCGAAAAACAGACCGGCCCCACAAAAACGTCCGGCTGGATATTCTCCTGGACGGCATCAGCTCCTTTTCAACGGAATTTAAAGGCAGATTTATCACCGAAACCATGCTTGTGAAGGGTCTGAATGATGGTACAGCCCATCTGGAACAAACCGCAGAGTTTATAGCTGGCCTGAATAGTCCAACCGCCTATCTGAGTATTCCAACCCGGCCACCAGCTGTTAAATGGGTCTGTGCACCGGAAGAGGAAACAATCAACCATGCCTTTCAGATTTTCCGATCCCATGGCATTGAGACCGAATACCTGATCGGATACGAGGGCAACCAGTTCGCCTATACCGGAAATATTGAGATGGATATTTTTAAGCATCACATCGGTTCATCCTATGAGGAAAGATGCGGTC
>JAAEKY010000634.1 GCA_024227235.1 Desulfobacteraceae bacterium
ATTTTTTAAAAATTAATTGAAAGCTTCCAGAAAGGTATAAAAATGTCAGTATCAAATTGCAGGTAAGCAAACTGAACTGGAATCTGTTTCAATTTTTTATTCCTAATGAGGAATGCTCTAAAACAACCCTTGCACGTAAGCACAAGACTATCTGTTTCCCCCATTAACTCCCAGCCGCAATTTGGACACAGCCCCGGCATAAAGCTAAAACTATATTGAGGAAGTTTGCCTTCCAAAGGAAACTGCTCTGACAAAGCTTCAATCTTTTTTCCGGTAAGACCATCAAATAGTTCATGCTGGGTTTTATAAAAAGGTAAATAGATAAGACTGATAATTTCACCAACATGGATATGTGTTTGCTTAATTCTTTCAGTACCTGAATTCTCACTATTAATACGGCTTAAAATCTGCTTTTTACTGATTGAGTGAGGGTAAAACAATCCTTTGGTTTCACTTTGAATAAATTTCAGCTTCTGAGTCTGGGATCGAAGCCCAAGAGAAGAAGGGATACCTTGC
>JAAEKY010000635.1 GCA_024227235.1 Desulfobacteraceae bacterium
CTAAAGCACTTACAGTCAGATTAATACTCATTGGATTTTATGACAAGCAAAAAAATGTTAAGAAAATTGAATTTCAACTCAATGAGGCTGTAAAAAACACACCCAAAAACCCCGAAGCCTATATTTTGTCCGGCAATTTCTATCTCACTCAGGAAAAAACAGATCTTGCAGAAAAAAAATATCTTAAGGCCATACAAGTTGCCCCATCATTATTGAAACCGTATCTGGTTACCGCACGATTTTATGATCAATCAAACCAAAAAAAGAAATCCTTAGAAATGTATGATAAGGCATTATCTTTAGAACCTGAAAATGTTGCTGTGAAAAACACTATTGCCAGATTTCATTATAAGCATAAAGACATTGACCAATCAAAAGAAATAATATCGAATATTCTATCAAAAAGGCCGAAATACCCGCCGACAAGAATGTTGAGAAGTGAAATCCTTGTTTCAGAAAAAAAATTCACAGAGGCATTACAATTACTGGATGAACTTGAAAAAGAAGAACCCAATGCTCCCCGCCCTCGGTATTTTAAAGGATTATGCTTCATAGGGAACAAAAGAATTGATCAAGCAAAAGTATCCATCAGCAAAGCAGTTGAACTTAACCCTCGATATTTTAAAGCCCGAATGTTGCTTTCTGATCTTTATTTAAATGAAAGATCCTTTGATTTAGCAAGAGACGAATCAACAACTGCCTTAAAATTAAATCCAAGGGATTATCGAGCCAGAATTATCAGAGCCAATTCCTCGATCGGGTTACGAAAATTAGCCGATGCTGAAAAAGATTATTTGGTTCTTATCAAGGCGTATCCAGACAAACCCGAATCATACTATCAATTGGGCCTTCTAAAATCAGCCCTAAAAGAGTATGATACGGCTATTGATTATTTAAATACAGCCTATCAAAAAAATAATAAACTCATTGATGTATTTTCACAGCTTGTAAAAAATCACCTTTTAAAAAAAGAATTTAATGCCGCATTTGACTTATGTGAAAAACAAAAAGAAATCTATGTGGATCAAAAACCATTAATTGCAGTTGTTCACAATATGGTAGCCAGAATTTATCTGATTCAAAAAAAGATGGATAAAGCCAAAGACTCCTTAAATAAAGCCATTTCAGTTTATCCAGACTATTTAAAACCCTATGAGACACTGGCTAAAATATTCCTGTCAGAAAAAAACAAAGAAAAAGCCATAGAACAATATCATGCTATATTAGAAAAAAATCCCAAACTGCCTTCCCCTCATATGATATTGGGCAGTATCTATGACAGTGAAAAAAATTATGAAAAAGCAGCGGATCACTATAAAAAAGCACTTGACATTAATCCAGAATTTGCACCCGCAGCAAACAATTTATCCTACCATCTGTTACAAAGAACAGACAAAATTGATGAGGCTTTAAGGCTTGCGCATATTGCAAAAGAAAAACTTCCGGAAGATCCAGGGGTAATGGATACGCTTGGCATGGCATACTATAAAAAAGGGTTTTATGGAAATGCGGCTAATCAGTTTCTTGACAGTTTAAAGAAAATCCCCGACAATCCAATTGTAAACTACCACCTGGGAATAGCATATTCCAAAAAAGGAAATAAAAAGCTTGCAATATATGCATTAAAAAGAGCGCTTGAACTCAATGATAGTTTTGAGGAAGCTGAACATGCCAGACAACTATTGGCTGAACTAAAAAAATAAACAGGATAATGAATAAA
>JAAEKY010000636.1 GCA_024227235.1 Desulfobacteraceae bacterium
CTTGTTTAATAGCATATCCCTTTGCTATCCCACCTAAGCCGATTTTTACACCTTCATGATTTAAAAAAATTGATAATCAACCAAAGAGATAGTTTCTAATATTTTTTCTCTTCTCGGAACTGCGAATGGAACTGATTTAAAACTCCACAAATCCCCTAACGGCGCATAAGTTATATCAAAAGCACCATCAGTTTCTTTTGAAATAACGCATGATTTTTTAATTTAATGGTATACTTCCCTTGACACAGACACTGGAGATTGTGTTGCTAAGCTATTTATTAGCACGACATCAGAGCCAGTTCTAAAAGGGCTCATTAATTTTTCTATTCTATAAATCTTGTTAAAAACTTGTTTAAAAGTTTTCCTGGCTTTTTCAATGTTTGGTGCAATAATGCTAATACGTATGTTAGTTCCTAGTAAATTGGCACTTTCAGTAAATAATTTTTTATCAACCGAAGTAAACATGCTGATCTTTACTTGCTTTTCTCCGCTACAAGAACTTAAGCTTATTAAAGAAAAAATGATTAGCAGGCAGAAACATAGTTTGTTTTGAAAGGAATATATTTGAATCATATTTGTACACTGCTTGTAAAAATCAATTTGTTATGTGACACAAAGCTATCGCTAATCTTTTAGCAACAGGTAAATAGCGCTCAATGGTTTTTTAGCAGGTGTAACATTTACAGATATAATTTTTGTTATTTGAAGTTTTAAATCATTATATTGATCAGAATTAGCTCCAGAAAAATCTTCATTTAAAAAATTAGCAGAGTTTACATCACTGAAACCAACAGGATCAATAGAATTGTAACTACCAAAAACAAGAGGAGTATTATTGGTACCTGTCAACAGATTGATTTCTGTTCGATATACAAGAGAGTTGGTATCAGGACTTGCAGTTCTGTTTGTTTCACATACTATATTTACATTTTCCGGCAATAAGGCAGAATTAACAAATGTTTCAATTGTAAACTTAGGATTAGAAGAATTAATAGTTGTAGCTCCGGTCACTGTATCAACCCCTTCAGGGTCATTACTATAAGGATCTGCAATGTAATAATCACCACTTTGATGGATACATGTTTTCGATGCCCAGTACGATATCGCTTTAGGTCTGGCAACTTCTAAAGTATAAGAACCATTACTAGTAAATTTATCACCAAAAGCACAATTGTTATATGCAGAACCATCTATTTTGTATTGAGCATTAGAATCACTGGGATAAAAAAGGACCCTAACTGAATTTGAATATACAGAATCGTCTATAATACCAACTATTCTTGGCATGTCAGCAAACACAAAACCAGTAGCTGAATACAAAAATATGACTAAAACAAATAATATATTTGAAAATTTTGTTAAGCCTTTAAACTTGTACATACTTTTTACATTTTTATTAATAAATAATTTTGTAGCAACGTTGCATTAGCTACTAATTTACTTTTTGTCAAGGCAGCATGAACAATAATAAGCTATATCTGTTTCATATAATTCAGAATATTAAAAATACTGATTTGGCTGCTGGTCAATAATTAATTATTGAATAAACTGATTAATCTCAAAAATAGGCAGGCAGATAGAAAGAATTATAAAGCCTAAAACTACTCCCATTATCAGGATAATTAAAGGTTCAACTAAAGCTGTAGCTGTTGTTATAGAAGCTTCAACTTCTTTTTCATAAAGCATGCCAACTTTTTTGAGCATTTTTTCAAGCTCTCCGCTTTGCTCACCAATTGTAATCATCTGAGCAACAAGAGTTGGAAAGTATTTATTATTATCAAGACTTTCCCCAAGCCCTCCCCCTTGTTCAACAAGGATCATAGATTTTCCTATCAAATTTGAGATTACCTTGTTTCCTGATATACTGTTTGTAATATCAAGGGCAGCTATGATTGGTACGCTATTGGTGAGAAGAGATTCAAGTGTGTTTGAAAATCTTGCAGCTATTGATTTGTTTAAAATTTCACCTGCAAAAGGAATGTTTAATAAAAATTTATCGATAAACAGAGCACCTTTATCTGTACGTTTGATGAAATAAAGAGAAAGAAAAAAAATAAATGCTGCTAAAGGTATTGTCCACCAATAGATTTTAGCAAAATCACTGATTGTTATCAGTATACGGGTTGGTAATGGCAATATCTGATCCATATCTTGAAAAATGGTGATAATTTCCGGTACTATTTCAACAAGAAGGTAAATAAGTACAAAAACTCCAACAATCACCATTAAAGCAGGGTATGCAAGAGCTGCCTGAATTTTATTCTTTGTATATTCGCGATTTTCCATAATATCAGCAAGTTGTTCAAGGACAAGCTCCAAAGTACCTGATGATTCTCCTGCTTTTATCATGTTTATATAGATCAGCGAGAATACTTTGGGGTGCTTTGCAAGGGCATCTGCAAAACTGCTCCCTTCTTCAATAGAATGCTGCACTCGTGACAATACTTTTTTAAATGCACGTAGCTTTGTCTGGGCAGCAAGGGTCGAAACTGCCTTAGCAAGTGGAATCCCTGATGAAATCAGTACAGATAACTGCCTTGTCCACATTGAAACATCAGAAACTCTTATGCGTGAAAAAGATATATTAAAGGAAAAGCCTTGTTTACTTTTATTTGTAGAGCTTTCAGCATCAATACTCTTAAGTGACACAGGAAAAAGATTTTTTTGCTTAAGCTTTGTCTGGGCAGCATTCAGGGTTTCTGCCTCAACAATTCCTGAAACATTCCTTTCTTTATCATTAAAGGCTTTGTATTCAAATATAGCCATTAAAACTCCTGATATATTGTAGCGGCGGCAATAGCTCTAAAAAAATCATTCTATAAGTAAAAACCTTTTCATTTTAATTATCATTCTGCACCAGATACTATTATTATTTTGCTTTGTCAATTTTAAAATAATTAACTCTTGATGTTTAATAACTCCTTTGATATTTAAATCAGAATTATATTTAATAAAAATTATTTAGCCCGAAAAGGATTTACGATGAAATTTTCCTATAAATATTTGTTAATTGTTTTCATTCTTGTTCTATTTCAGTTTCCGGTCTCTGCTACTGCCGATGATTTTAGTGGTACTTGGGAAGGTATGTATCTTGATGACACCTCAGGTCTTAATGGCAATATATCTGTTGTTATCACACAAGACATCAATGCAATTACGGGAACATTTTCTACTTCTGCTGGTCCTGTAGGAACTTTTTCAGGTATAGTTGATCAAGATCAATTCACTGGACATTTTTCAGGCATGTCAGGTGGCAATAAAGTTATTGGTACATATGTTGCGAAACTTCGTAATGGAATAATTATCTGGGAATGTATTGGTGCCTCAAACAATTCTACTGGAACTATTAGTGGTGCATTAACAAAAAATTGGGTACACGATGCCGGACATTGGATTAGTTTATCAAAAAAGAATTATCCATCATCTCTAATGAGAGGAGATATCTGGGCATCTATTTCAGAACCTGTTGGGAAATCGATTGAATCTGTTGTGTTAATAACACCATTGCTTCACGAGATGTCAATTAATATCTGGGATGAAGAAGACAGCAGATACGAGATTGACTATTCATTTGATGTTTCCAATGTTGAAGTTGTTTATCCAAATGGTATTTATTCTTTTGTAATACAGTTTGAAGATGGTACAAGCGGTGCATGTTTTTCAAGCATTGCAGGCGATTTCCCTGATCAGATTCCTCAAATTTTGAGTCCTCTGCCTGATGCATTGATTAATGAGACAGCAGAATTGCAAGTTACATGGAACCAATGGTTAAACCCAGGACCGTACACTGATATTACATTATATTTTGATAATATTGCTCATTTCAGAACCTTTAATAATACTGCAACACAATATGAACTGCCTGCTGATACACTGCCAGGTGGAATCATGGAATGGTTAAAAGTGGGCTTCAGCCGTCCGAGCTATTCAGCCAACAAAACTGTAACTGCAAAAACATATCTGAGAACATCCGACCACACCATTGATGATTATTGGTTTGGCAAAATTAAAGTTTATCTGCCTTCGGGATCAATTGGCGGAGGTATAATTATTGGAATGGATGCCGCAGGTATTGCAAGTGCAACATTGATTCCTCCACCAGGAGCCACAGGCCCTTCTTTATTACTTACGGATAGCGAAAAACTAAATGGTCAATGGGAAGCAGGAAGTAATTTTGCAACTTTTGAGGCATTAAATGAAAACTATCCGGATGGTGACTACATATTAAGAATAGTATACAAAGATACGACTACAGAAGATATTACCATGACAATGGAAGGAGATTATCCTGCTTCTATACCAAATATAACCCAACCGGTCCATCTTTCAAATCTAAATTGGTGGGAAAGCTTTCCAGCTCAATGGGCAGACTTACCTGAAATCAGTAATGATGGAACATTTATCTTCGCCCATTTGCAAGAGATAGACACAATGTCTGAAAACAGCTACTTATCTTCTGCTAATGAAGTCTGGAGTGAAGATGAGGGAATCTTATCAAATGGTATGACGGTTCCTCAAGGTGTTATAGGACCTGACAAAGCTTATGCTTATAATGTAGTACTTGTTCAAGCAACTGGTACTGCCAATGTTTTTAAAGCCAATTCAGATGTTTTATTTTTAGAATCATCTATAGCACCATCTACACTATCTGTTTCTATAGCAGGAGCAGGAAATGGTTTTGTTGTAACCAATGACGAAGCAATTAATTGTGGAAACTTTGGTGGAGATTGCACTGCCGAATATAATCGTAATCAGCAAATTATCCTTTTAGCAATTCCTGCAAATGGATCTGTCTTTACAGGATGGGGTGGAGATACTGATTGCCATGATGGCGTTGTTACAATGACGACAAATAGAGATTGCACAGCTACATTTAAAAAAATAAATGTGAGCGCTCCTATCAATTTTTTACTGCTGCGATAAATCTTAATTTGATTTTCTTGCAAATCTGTAGGCATAAAAACCAATAAGGATCACAGCTATTGGTAATATGATAAAAGCTACACATTTCACTTCATTTTCTATCAGTGATTATGGAATTAATTTACTATAATATTATGACTTTACATTTTTAATTTTCATGTTATAGGTTATTAGTTAATTTTATTTCGATAGATAGAGCGTAAATAACAATTTGCATAATGAGGTGAAAAATGAAGTACAATAATAACAATTTTATAATACTTATATCAATGATCCTATCATTTCTATTAATAGGGTCATCTGGATCAGCTAGTACTATTTATGATAACTTTACTGCTCCGCTAATTGATGGTCAAAAGTGGATAAATCGTGAATTTGTAAGAGAAACAGTTGAGGGTCAACTTGCATTAAAAGTTGGCAACACTTCAAATTATAACTACAGACGAGTAGATACTGGTTTGTTTAACCCATCTGCTATACATACGATCGAGAGTGATGTTACAGTACAATCTTCAACCCGGTGTCTGTCAACATAGTTGTCCATTTTTTTAAGCCGCGTTTCCTACCAATTTCTCATTTTCAGATCTGTCAGGGTTAAGCCAAACTTCTGTTTGAATTTTCCATTTCCTGATTGATCCAGACCATCTTGCAGGGTGTCGCTTTTTTGCATTTTTAAACACCATTGTCCTTTTTGCTAATATGACCGTGTCTTTACCATCATGGCGCTGTTGTGGTGTTACAAAATTAATTTTACTGTGTCTGTGCTGTGTGTTATACCAATTCACAAAAGACAATCCCCAATCTCTTGCTGAAGATAGTGTTTGAAAACCTTTTCCTGTATATTCCGGTCGGTATTTACAGGTTTTAAAAAGGGATTCAGAAAAAGGGTTGTCGTTACTGACCCTTGGCCGACTATAAGAAGGGGTTATTTCAAGACGCCTCAATGTTTCAAGAAAAGTGGCTCCTTTCATTGGGCTACCATTGTCAGAATGAAGCACTAATGGTTGAGAACTGCACTTCTCCTTGAGAACCGCTTTTTTTATTAACAACGATGCGTTTTCGGCAGACTCGCATTGATGGATTTCCCAGCCAACTATTTTTCTGCTGTAAATATCAAGAATCATATATAAGTAGAAAAATATACCTTTAACTGGACCAGGGAGCCAGGTAATATCCCATGTCCAAACCTGACAAGGTGTTGATGCACAAAAGCTTTTAGGAGTTTTATTATTTAATGAAGCTGTTCTCCCACGATGATGTTGCTGTCCTGATTCTCGTAAAACTCTGTAAAATGTCGATTCTGATCCAATGTACTCGCCGTTATCAGCCAGTATTGGAACAATCTGCGTTGGTGGAAGACTGGAAAAATCTATATTATTGCATGTTTCCAGAATACAATTTCTTTCTCCATGACTAAGCTTGTTGGCCGGCACCGGGCGTACAGCATCAGGTCGTCCATCTGCTTTTACAGAACCATTCACTATCCACCTATTGTATGTTTTATAACTTATTCCGATTTCTTTGCAGGCCTTCATTTTCGATGCACCAAAATGTATGGCATTAGTGATTAGCCGCACTGCTTTACGGCGATCTGGATGACTAATCATTCGTCCTCTTCCGTGCCCCAAATCGCCTGAGCTTTTTTTCTTAACACCAACAATGCAGCTGTTTCTGCCAGAGCTTTTTCTTTGCGAGAAAGCTCCCGGGCAAGTTGTTTGTTCTTTTGTCGTTCTTCTTTAACGGCATGTTCAAATTGTTGACTGCTATGTTTATCCCAGTCATTTGCTTTTTCACATGCAGCTTTCCAGTCTTGAATTTGTTCTGGATATAATCCTTTTTTTCGACAATATTCAGATATTTCAACTTCAGATAGAGATGCTGTTTCCAAGACCGCAAGAAATTTGTCTTTCGAGCTCCATCCAGCAACACTCCTGCTTCCCTTGCCTTGGTTCGCCAGGTGTAAAGAGTAGATCTTGGCATACCTTCTTCCTGGGATATCTGAGGAATACTTTTATTATTTGGGGGCATCATCTTTTTTAAAACAGTTTCTTTTCTCTTTTTGCTATAGTGCATTTTGTCCTCCATTCCGCCATGTTTCTATTATTAGAACATTTTTACGGCTAATGGACAACTATCCTGACACATAGGGAACCACATTAGATTCAGGGGCTATTCCATCCCAACAATCTACTGCAAGGGTATGTGGATTTTTTTACAACACTAATGCTTCAGGAGACTCAACAGGTGATGTTTGGGCTGGCGTAGTGATTGGCTACTTCCCAGACGGCTTTAAGGCAATATATTCAGTTGCAAAGGCTCTTGACACCAGTGAGACTAATTATGAGGTTGTGGGGAGTGCTACTATTATTGGTACAGGTATACTTCAGCCAGATACTGCTTATCCTCTAAAAATATCTTATGATCAACCAACAAATGTATTTACTTTTTCTGTGAACGGTACAGAGGTTACATTTGACGCTGATACAGCTCCTACTCCAGCACTTTATGCAAGAGAACCAGTAAGAGACTTTAAGGGTGTTAACATTGCAGCGTTTGGAGGTAATGCTGATGGTTTTACATCTGCAACTTTTGATGATGTTGAAGTTAATGGTGTTCTTCGCGATGATTTTTCTACACCTTTCTTAGACCAAACAAAATGGAGGTATCGTGAAGCTGTTGGAGAAGTAGCCAATGGTAAAGCCAGATTAAATATCCAGGCAAACGGTTCAATGGATGAAGTGACCGCCTATTTCCCGAATAATGATTTTAATTATCTGGAAGCAAAGCTTCTTGTTACATCAAATAGCTTTATTGCCACAGGAGCAACTGGAGTCACAAGACTTGCAGGTTATTATTATAATGATTCTGTAGCCTTTCCTACTGGCTTTACTGGCAATGTCTGGACTGATTTTAGACTATCATTAAATTCGTCTGGTGTGCTTTCTGCAAATTGTTTTGGCTATAAGCTGACCACAGACGATGAATATGGTCCGGGTGAAATGGTTTTTAATCATCCTTTTACAACAACTCTTGCCTTTGATACAGAATATTCATTATCCATTGAGCGTAAAGGAACTATTTTTATTTTTAAATTAGATGATGAATCATTTACCTATAATGTAACAACACCGATGTATGAGCCATGGAATGGAGAGACTCTGGGACAGCATCGCCAAATTAGAGCCAGGGTATATGGTCAAAATGCTACAGAATTCACAGGCTGTTATATGGAAACAACTGTTGATGATGTTCGTATCAAATAGGAGAAATATGATATTTAAGAAAGTTGCATGCGTATTATTTATTTTATTAATTTCCCCAATTTATATTAATGCTGAGTCTATAGATTTTCCATATTATATGGGATTAGTTGCTGCTGATGGCAGTACAACTATAAATGATGGGAATTGGCAACAATCCCATGAGTTTGGTCAAAACCATCCCGTATCAGGTTGGGATGGGCGGTTTGAAAGTACTGAAGCCCAAGCTGTAAGGAGTCTGAATAATGGTGCTGTTGCTATTTTGTACTGGTGGTATAATACTAACCTGGCGGTTCCGGCATGGGTTTTGGAAGATTCCGATGTTTTCAAAGTGACTCAGAATTCAATAGTTTATTACGGTGGTTATAAGTTTAATGAATCTCAGCCTTTTTTGATTGATAATCCACAACGCATAAAGAGATTATGGAAAACAGGTGAAAGTATTCAATTAACAAAAACCATGGGTTCCTTTTCAATGAAAGAAAGTATAAGTTTTGAAAGAGTTGGCGTTACTCTGAATGAACATGCGGTCCCTGGCAGTTCACCTGTCACCGATTGTGCTATTTTACATTTTCATCAATATGATTTTTCTTATTCATCAACTGACTTTGAATATTCAACTTCAATATTTGCGCCTGGGAAAGGCGAAATTGTAAATATGAATTATGAATCTGAAGCAGATGAAATCGGTGTGGATTCAAAAGATGAAGTGACAGCATGGGGGACATCTGTAGATTACCCTGATTATATGAGCCTTGCTATGCCACCAGCACTTGTAATTTTAAATGGCTTAGCTCTTAGTGATGATAACATTGTCGATGTTAAGCCTACTGGGAATACGAAAGTTGTTGTAGTGCCGATTAACTAGATTGATATATGGTTGGAGGGGAGATATCCCCTCCAACCATCATTATCCTTAATCTTTCCCACCAAAACTAAACTGTTTTCAGAAAAAATACATTTTCATTATTTATAGTCAATCATCCAATTTTCATTATATCCTTGACTTTATAGCAAATAAACTCAAAAATATTCATGAACTATTATCAATATGTATTTCTGACTATCTTGAATGCTTTTTGAATTATGATTAAACTTAATACAACAAAAGATAAAATAAAAAATTCTCTACGGCTGGATCGCACCTTAGCTTTTGTATGGCAGGCTGCACCAGGTGCAGTAATCCTTTCATCTTTCTTAGTCATTATATTAGGAGTTCTGCCTTTAGCTTCACTTTATCTTATTAAACTGATTATTGATGCTACAACTGAAGCTATTTCATCGCCTGGCAACTATGACCTGTCATATATCTTTGTCTTAATTGGTATTGCAGCAGGTATTGGAATTTTGAACACTGTATGCCAGCAAACTTCAAGTTATTTTAAAGAAAAACTCTCCATAAAAGTGTCTGATTATGTATATCAAATGCTTCATATAAAATCTGTTTCTGTTGATCTGGAATTTTTTGAAAACCCTGCATATTTTGATACTCTGCATAGAGCAAAAACAGAGGGTCCTTTTCGTCCAACAAGTGTAGTTAATGGCTTTATCCGACTGATTCAAAATTCTGTCTCTTTAATTGCAATATCAGGGTTATTAATTTCTTTTCATTGGACTGTTCCGTTATTTCTTATTTGTGCAGTTATTCCTGGAGTTTTTATAAAAATTAAATATTCAGGAATAATGTTTCAATGGAAACGAAAGAGGACCCAAACTGAAAGAGAAGGAGGATATTTAAACTGGCTGATCACTGGTAATCTTCATGCAAAAGAACTTAGATTATTTGGGTTGGGCGATATATTTACTTCAAGATTTGCTAAAATCAGACAAACATTAAGAGGGGAAAAACTTGATTTAATAAAAAAAAGGTCTATTGCAGATGTTTTTGCACAATGGTGTTCAATCCTTGCAATGTTTGGTGCTTTAGGCTTTATAATATTCAGAGCAGTAAATGGTATTATTTCTCTGGGTGATCTTGTCATGTATTATCAGGCATTTCAACGAGGGTTGGAATTTTTTCGAAATCTGCTTACCGGGCTTGCAGGGCTATATGATGACAATCTTTTTATATCCAACTTTTATGAATTCCTTGACTTAAAAGATAAAATAAAAAATCCTGGCAACCCTGTCACAATTCCTAAGACGATGAAACATGGTATCTCATTTAAAAATGTAAACTTTAAATATCCAATGTCAAAAAAATCTGTGCTCTCCAATATTAATTTTTCTATAAATTCTGGTGAAATAGTTGCATTAGTTGGACCAAATGGTGCCGGCAAATCAACACTCACTAAACTTTTATGCAGATTATACGATCCAGATTCAGGATCAATAAGTATTGAGAACACAAACATTAAAAAATTCAACGTATCTGATATTAGGAATATGATTGGTGTAATGTTTCAGGATTATGCCCAATATCATTTTTCCGTGCGAGAAAATATATGGATAGGTGATATCAATATGCCCTATGAAAGCGATAAGGTCAAAGTCGCAGCACAAAATGCTGATGCAAAAAGGATAATAGAAAAACTGCCCAACGGGTTTGAAACCATGCTGGGCAAAATGTTTCAACATGGAGAAGAGCTAAGTCAGGGACAATGGCAAAAAATCGCTCTTGCAAGAGCATTTATGCGAGATGCGCAGCTTATAATTCTTGATGAACCGGCAAGTTCCCTTGATGCAGAAAGTGAATACGAAATTTTCAATAATTTTAAAAAATTGCTGAAAGGGAAAAGTGCTTTGCTCATCAGCCATAGATTTTCAACTGTAAAGATGGCTGATAAAATTTTAGTGATGGAAAATGGAACTATTGTTGAGCAGGGAACCCATGAAATTTTAATTGATAAGCAAGGTCAATATGAAAAATGGTTCAAAAAACAATCTCTTGTTGCAGGTATAGAATTATGAATTTGTACTAGCATTGCAAAACCACTCGCCGCCCTGGCCACACGTAACAATGCCAAAAGGACCGCTCCCCAACCAAGAGCCCATGCCTTTACAACTGGCAAGAACATTTTCTTCGCTCTCACCCCTGCAAATAACCTTAAGTTCAGGTTTTTGCCATATTTTTTTTGATATATGCTCTTGTTTAACCATTTTCTCCTGCTTTTCCAGATCATTCTTAACATTATACAATCTCTGCCCTAAAATCACAGCAAATACCATGCCAAATTAACTATCGACTCTTAAACAAGTATGTAACATCCGTTTTTTGTATTAAACAACAAACAACTCATTCAACACAAGCCTTTAATATTATAGACAAAATTAGCAAATTTTGTAAAATCCCAACCAAAATTCGTCAAAAAAAGATTGCTTTCATTCAAATCATCTTATAATAGATATAATACTAATTAATTTTTAACCAACAGGAGGAAAAATGAATCGTCGACTAATTATTAGATGTTTTACAGGCTTAATAGCAATTTTGTTTGTATCAAGTTGTGTTGCGACAAGACCTGAAAAACCAATGCCATCTTTTTCATCGACAAACTTTAATACAAAAAGCTATGCATCTAAAGTTGATAATTTTATAATCCTTTTTGATGCTTCAAGCTCAATGCTTGATTACTATAGTGGTAATAAAAAATTTACCATTGCAAAAGCAGTTGCAACACGAATGAATCAGACCATTCCTCAACTTGGTCAAAATGCCGGTTTCAGATCATTTGGCCATGACCCTTCGGTTTCAAAAAGCAATACAGAGTTATTTTATGGAATTAAAAATTACTCTACTGCTGGATTTGCAAAAGGTATTGAGAAAATTACCGCTCCTGGAGGAGTTAGCCCATTATATAAAGCACTCCATGCCGCTGAAAAAGATCTTGAGAATTCCTCCGGTAAAAAAGCAATCATCATTATAAGTGATGGTCAAAAAACTGATATGGTTGTCCCAAACACCCTTGATTATGCTCAAAAGCTAAAAGATAGATTTGGTTCCTCTCTCTGTATTTATACGATCGTAGCAGGAGGATCGCCTGAAGGGATTAAGTTCATGAACGATCTATCCAAAATAGCAGAATGCGGTTTTTCTACTAATGCAAATAATTTATTAGCAAGCTCTGCAATGGCAGATTTTGTAGAAAAAGTATTTCTCACAAGAAAATCAAAATCGAAACCAAAACCCAAAAAAGCAAAACCTGTAAAAAAAGTAAGAAAAGATTCTGATCACGATGGTATATTTGATGACAATGATTTATGCCCAAACACACCTATTGGTGCCAAGGTTAATATAAAAGGCTGCTGGTCTTTTGGGGATGCATTATTTGATACTAATAAAGCAGACATCAAACAAAATGCACATACTCTTTTAAATCATGCTCATATTATTTTTACAAAAAATCCTGGGATGAACGTAATTCTTAAAGGACACACTGACAATTATGGAACAGATCAATATAATATGGATCTGTCATTACGAAGGGCAAAAGCTGTTAAAGCTTACCTTGTGAAAAAAGGAATTGACTCATCAAGGCTCACATGCCAAGCCTATGGAGAATCAAGTCCAATCGCTTCAAATAACACTAAAGAAGGGCGTTCTTTAAACAGACGGGTTGAATTGGCACCTGAAAAATAATTAAGGTAATGGAAAGAAATCATTCAAAATATATTGCCCATCAAAGCCTGAATAATTTTTTCTCCAATCATCAAAAAAGCTCCATGTCTTCAAGACTGGACATGGAGCTTACTGAAAGATGTAATAACAATTGTATACATTGCTATATTAATCAAGAAGAAAACAACAAAGAATTAATCGATAAAGAACTTACCACAAAAGCATTAAAGGACATAATAACAAAAGCTGCTGACATTGGTGTTATGTCTATCCGCTTTACCGGAGGAGAACCACTTTTACGAACTGATTTTAAAGAGATTTATCTTTTCACTAAACAGCATGGAATTAAAATCACTCTTTTTACAAATGCTACTTTAATTGATAAAGAAATGATTGAGCTTTTCAAACGATATCCTCCTGGTGATAAAATTGAAGTAACCCTTTACGGTCTCTCAAAAGTAAAATACGAAAAGATCTCCAGAAAACCTGGAACGTATAAAAAAGCCATGAATGGAATAAATTTACTTTTAGATGCAAAGATTCCTTTTATTATCAAAAGTATTTATATCACAGGGAAACAAGAAGAGATTAAAGAGCTTGAAGAGTTCTCCAAATTAGTCCCCCACATGGATCATAACCCGGGATTTTCAATGAATTTTGATTTGAGAGCAAGAAGGGATTCCACCAAAAAAAATGACTTTATCAAATCATTGAGAACAAGTCCTGAAGACACTATCAGAATTATTGCCAAAAAAAAACAGGACTATAAAAACGGCATAAAAGAATTTGTAGCAAAATTCATGAGACCTGCCAAAGATTCCATCTTTTCGTGTGGATGTGGGAAAGGTGGATCAATCGATGCCTATGGCTTTCTCCAACCATGCCTTTTAATGAGACACCCGGATACAGTTTATGATCTCAAGAATGGTACCTTTGAAGAAGCGTTTGATTCCTTTTTTAAAACTTTGAGAACAATAAAATCCACAAATCTTGAGTATTTAGAAAAATGTGCGAAATGTTTTTTAAATGGTCTTTGTGAACGCTGCTCTGCAAAATCATGGATGGAACATGGTAAGCTTGATACTCCAGTTGATTATTATTGTAAAATTGCCCATGCAAAAGCTGAATTATTGGGACTGATAAAAAAAGGAGAGAAAGCGTGGGAAATAGATAACTATAAAAAACGAATTGAAAAATTTCTTAAACCATAAACATATAACAAAAAAATTGTAATTTCAAAAAGCTATATATAATCGCCACATTTTTAGGATATTTTTTTTATGTTTAGTAGATACTATCAGGTTGCAGGGATTACAATTAAAGTTAATTCCGATTTAGAAATAACAGACACGACTTTTGCACCCAAATTTAAGCTATTTGAAATCAAAGTGCCTGGGGATGATGTGGTCGTGATAAATCATCATTTCGGACTCCCTGAATTTAATACAAATAATGCCGGAAAAATAGTCTACAGTAAACCTCCTTGGATTATATATGAAAAAGAACATGAGTATACGTATATACTTCAAACATCGCCCGACCCTGAGGATGACAGAATTAACCAGATAATGTTCTGCAATAATGATTATTCTGAAATCACCATCTACAACAATGACGTTTATACTGAAGGATTTAAAAAAGGGAATAAAGGTGCTTTAACTTTAAACCCTACTGATCAGATCTTTTTGTCTGAAGTATTATCACGAAGAGATGGTTGTTATTTTCATTCTGACGGAATGATTATTGACGGGAATGGGTATTTATTTATTGGACATTCCGGAGCCGGAAAATCGACTATTGCAATGATGCTTCAGGATAATGGCGAGATTCTTTGTGATGACAGAATGATTGTCAGAAAAAAGAATGAAAATTTTAAAATTTATGGAAATTGGAGCCATGGAACTCTGCCAATTGTATCTGCATCCTCTTCCCTACTAAAAGCTATTTTCTTTTTAAATCAATCCAAAACAAATCACATAGAGCCTATTTATAAATCAATGGATAAAATTAAAATCCTGATTGCATGCATGGTAAAACCTTTAAATTCTAATAAATGGTGGGATTCAAGCCTGAACCTCATAGAAGAAATTGCCAATGAAATCCCTTGTTATAATTTATTCTTTAATAAAAATGGGCTGATTTATAAAAAAATTGTATCATTAAAGCCATGATCTGTGGTAGTAAACAAAAATATTAATTCAAGGAGAGAAAATGAAAAAAGAGTGGAAAAAACCTGTTATGACAGTTGTTGCGAAAAGCACAGCTGAAGAAAACGTACTATGGGCATGTAAATATGCTGGCGGTGATATTGGAAGTAATGGTGGACCCATGGATGGTATTTGTGGTTACAATCCTACAACAGGGCTCTATTGCCACCCTGGAATGGCATCATGACATTACTATATAGCTAATACAACCAGGGTTTATTTCTTTTCACAAAACACTAATAAAATTTATTTAAAATTTTACCTGTAATATGATTTAGCAATGAAAATCGACATTATTAATAAATACTATAAAAACAAAGATGTTATTGTCCGTGAGATAGAAGGTGAGTATTTAATGATCCCCATTGCATCCGGCATCGGTGATATGGAGGATGAGATGTATACATTAAATGAAACTGGAATTGCCACATGGGAAAAACTATCTTCTGAAAAAACATTAGAAACTGTAATTGATGAACTTTGTGAAGAATACGATGCAAACAAGCAAGAGATAACAACTGATGTAATAGGATTAATTGAAGAATTGTTTAAGAGAAAAATTGTACTTTGTTAAGAACAAATGATAGAGAATGAGAATATAGCAAGTGTTAATCTACCAGATTCTGATTTAGTAAAAAAACTCCAGAGAACCAAAACCCCTGTATCCATTAATTTTGAATTAACTGCGCGTTGTAATAACAACTGCAGACATTGTTATATCAATCTACCTGAAAATAACACCGATGCAGAATCCTTAGAGCTTGACATCAATGAAATTGAAGATCTCGCAGACCAGGCAGTAAACAATGGTGTTTTATGGTGTTTACTTACTGGCGGGGAGCCTCTTTTACGAGATGATTTCTCAGAGATTTATTTAATGCTCAGGAGAAAAGGATTACTTGTCTCAGTTTTTACAAACGCCTGTCTGATAAATGAAACACATGTAAAACTTTTTAAAAAATACAAACCAAGAGAGCTTGAAGTTACAGTATATGGTATTACTGAAAAAACCTATGAAAAAGTATCTGGAATAAAAGGTAGCTACAAGCTATTTAAAAATGGTCTTGACCGGTTACTAACAAATGACATTCCTGTCTCTTTAAAAGCAATGGCTATCCATTCAAATATTCATGAAATCGAAAATATTGCTGATTTCTGTTCGAAACACTCAAAGAAAAAATTTAAATTCGACCCTTTTCTTCATAAAAGATATGATGGAGATGAAAAGCGTAATAAAAAAATACTATCAGAACGCCTTAACAAGGATGAAATAGTAAAAATTGAACAGAATAACTTTGCAAGAAAAAATGCACTCATAAAAAGCTGTGATCAGCTTATTTTTTATCAGGACATTGATGCTTCCGGCAGAGTGTTTACATGCGGTGTATTAAAAAATGGATTTGAAATTAGTTATGATGGAAAACTAAGACTTTGCCCAGCTCTACTCCATCCTGATTATGTGTACAGTCTAAGAATATTCTCATTAATGGATGCATACAGAAAAATTGCAGAGAACATAATCAAAGCAAGATCGTACAATGAAGACTTTCTTAATAAATGTAATAAATGTAAAATAATCAATCTTTGTTATTTTTGCCCTGCAAATTCCTTTCTTGAAACTGGAAAACTTGATACTCCAATTGATACTTTCTGTAAAAATGCCCATGCAAGACAAAAAGCAATTTTAGAGTGGAAGAAGTCTTCGAGTCTTTCTTAAAATAGGTAAAATAAGACTGTTTAACAGCCCGATTTCAGAAAGTGTCGCAATAGCTCTGCCAAAGAATCCCTGTCCAAACATGATTCTCCTGCCATTCCGTTCTACTTTGCTTACCAAGCCTATAATTTGATTTTGTTCAAAAAGACCGTCCCTTATTTTGTTATTATCCCCTTTAATTATAAACTTTCCTTTTTTTTTACCTACAACTCTATGAACGACGATTGATTCTTTTCCTGTTAATAATACCGCTACAATATCACCTGTTTCAGACTTGTTTCGCGGCAAAGGGGACATTGTAACTATGTCTCTATTTTTTATAAATGGAGACATGCTATGTCCTTTTGCCTGGAACCTGAAATCTGCATTTCTCTCTAAAACAGCACCCATGAGACTTATTAGATTTTTTCCTGACAACTCTAAACAATTCATATCCATAAATCATACAATACACTTAAATATTTTTCTTATCAATCTGATCAATTTCTTTTGTAATATTATTAAATCTTTTATTCTATTTTGACTTATGATAAAATATTTTTAAATCTAAAATTAAAAGGTGTGATCTATTGTGAAGAAACGAAAATGCAAAAGGTTTACGATTCTTGGTGCTACGCTATATTACAAAAAAAGAGGATCCTTTTTTAGAAAAACCAAATACTCACTAAATTATTTCCCAGTATTAGATATAAGTATGGGCGGTGCCAGCTTCCTTACCAATCAGCGTATCAAAACGGGCTCTGCAATTATTGTCAAATTCACAATTCCTGATATTGATTTCCCACTTGAACTTGAAGTTCTCTGCACTACAAGATGGATTGCACGAAATCGTGAAGAAAGCTATCGCTTTCGAACTGGAATTTCATTCAACACTTATGGTAATGGCAAGCACCAAAACAAATTTGAAATTCTTGAAAAGCTTAAAGAACTCGAACAAAGGCTGTGTAACTAATTTTACACCATTACGAGAAAAGACTTGCAACATTATGAACTCTTTGTTATAAATAGATAAGAATTATTCTTTTTGAGGTGCAATATGAAAATTAAAATTATGGTAAGACTTGCTATATTTATTCAAATTTCAATATTCATTATTGGGATTGTCCCTAATTGTCTTGCAGCAGAGAAACAGAAAAAAGAAAAATGGGAAACAGAATATCTCTCCGTATTGAACCAACAAAGCAACAGCAGCGATGAGAAAAAAACACTTCTTAAGCAAGCTGTAACTAAAGCTTTGGACGGAGATGCTCCTGCCTGTGAAGTTATGAGAATTGCAATTGGTCTGAACTACAAGCCCTATTTTGTAATGAGGTATATCTATGAACACAGCAGCCAGGTAAAGCTTGACGAACTCTGCTGGTGTGCAACCAGTGATGGAGTTGAAAAACCAATAATTTCAAAAGCTGTTGCTGACGCTAGGGCCTCTAATAATGACCCTGTGTTCAGGCAAAACGAAATAGCAAAAGCAGATTGCCTCAAAGAAGCGCTTGCCTATACAGCAGAGCCCAATGCAGCTGACCCAATCACACCGCCTGGTCCTCCACCTCCAAAACCGAGGTCACCCACTACACCGTAACAATCAATATCGATCAATAGTCCATAACAAAAAGGCTCTTTTCTAAAAAAACAGAGCCTTTTTTTATTGACAAAGTTTTCTCCTAAGTAGTATATCTGATACCGTATTTACAGCTGTCAAAACTTTTAATTAAGAATCTTTAGAGGATTATAATAATGAACAAAAAAGTAACAATCATATATCTGATTTTACTATGCCTATCGATAATTTCATTTCAAAGCGCTCTTGCAGAAGAGATACCAACTGGACAGTCACCTGAAAAAGGAAAAAACGATAAAAATCAAGGGATTACTGCAGACGTCTTTGGTGATGAAGGAGGCTATTTCCATCCATTTTTAACTATAGAAACTATCTGGTCAAGTAACCTTTTTTATTCAAATACCGATGAAGATAGCAGTTACACCACAACTATCGAACCTGGTTTATGGGTTGCTCTCCCTGAAAGTCGCGAAAAACTTATGAACCTAACAACGGCATATAACACACCGGGAGGCGTTGAGTTTAGCCACATGCAAGCAGATTCGTCAAGAAAAATGCAAACATACTTCTTATATTCTCCATCATTTGTATATTACTCTGATCAAGCAAAATTTAATCATACTAACCACAAAGTAGAAGGTCTTTTTATTTATAATTTTGGATTCAATTTATCATTAGAAATTCTTGATCAATATAATGTCAAAAGTGAAATCAATGATGATGGACTTGGAAAATTGCTTGATGAATATCAGGACAATGTTTTCAGTATTATAGCGGCCTTTGAACCGTCACCTAAATTCAAGATCAGGGTTGATTATTTACATTATTCTACAAGATTTGAAAAAGATGTTAATGAATTCAGAGACAGAAAAGACAATTCAATGTCAGCCTATGTTTTTTATAAGTTCATGCCTAAAACTTCTGCTTTTATAGAGTATGAACGCACAAACATTGATTATGATCACCGATCAGATGATGATTCATCTGAGAATCGATATTATGGCGGTATTGATTGGGAAATTTCAGCAAAATCAAAAGGACGGCTTAAAGCAGGATATCTTGAAAAAGAATTTGATGACGATGATACCAGGGATGATAAAGATTTTTCTTTAGAAGCTCAAATACAACATACACTGACACCTAAATCTTCCATTTCCTTTAACGGGTACCAAAAATATCATGAAACAAGTATGACAGATTCATACTTTGTCAGAACTAGAGGTGGCAGTTCAGCCTTTCTTTTAAGATTCAGCCCAAAATGGTCAGGTGCAATCAATGCTTCATACAGTAGAGAAACTTATGAGGGAAGCGATCAAAATGGTGCATTTGATGAAAGGCAAGACAATGTATATGGTGTGGGGCCTGCTATAAAATTTGATGCCAAAAAATGGCTTGTATTTGAGGCTGGTTTTCACTATACTGAAAGAAATTCGAATTATGATACATTCGACTATACGAATAGAATGGCTTTTCTGAGGATAAAGATTGCTCTCTAAATTTTGCATAAAAAAAAACCTTTTTTTACTATTTAGCTTAATATTCTTTTTTTATCCGGTCACTGTTATTTGTTCAGAGAATTATATTATAGGCGAAGGAGACGTCCTAAGCATTTATGTATATGAAAATGAAGATCTTTCTCAAACAGTCAGGATTAATGCAGACAATTCAATACGAGTCCCTCTTCTTGGTGAAGTAAATATTAAAGGGCTTACTGTTCCTAAAATTGCATCAAAACTTGAGAGCCTTTTTGCTGATGGATATCTTATAAACCCACAAGTAGATGTTTTTGTAAAGGAATTTAAAAGTAAAACCGCTGTTATTCTTGGTCAAATAAGGTCCCCTGGACAATATGAGTTGAGGGGCAAAATAACTTTTCTTGAATTTGTATCCAAGGCAGGTGGCCTAACCGAAGATGCTGGCAGCAACGCTACCATAAAAAGAGCTAATACAAAAACAAAGCAAACAAATAAGCTCACCATTGATCTTGACAAGCTAATTAGAGAGGGAGAGACCTCCTTAAACCTGCCAATACAAAATGGCGATACCATATATATATCAAAAGCTGATGTATACTATGTTTCCGGAGAGGTCGAAGACCCGGACTCTTACAGATTCACAACCGATCTTACTGTTATCATGGCAATCACAAAAGCCGGGGGTTTTACTGAAATAGCTTCAAAAAGACATGTAAAAATTATCAGGGAGATTGAGGGGGAAAAGAAGGTTCTCAAAAATGTGAACATGGATGAAATAATACTTGCAAATGATGTAATCATTGTACCTGAGAGCTTTTTTTGAATTATGGATACTTAAAAAATGGAATTTAATAAAGAAATTCATATACGAGATTACATACAAGTAATCTTGAAACGCAAAAACAGTGCTATCACATTTTTTACAATAACTGTTGTTGTGACAATTATTGCTGCGCTGACTTCTTCTTCCATACCAATGTTCACTGCAACAACTGATGTTATGATTGAAAAAAACAATACTGTTTCGCTAACTGGTTACAGGTATGCCGGGTATAATTACGATCCTTTTTTCACCACAACCCAATCTCATATTATCAGTAGTGCTAAAGTCGCAAAAAAAGTGGTAGATTCGTTGGGCAGCGAAAAAATTTATGATTCTTTTTTCCCAAAAACTGAATTTGAAAAATCATTTCTTGCGGGAATTAAAACATGGTTTTCAAATTTATATACTTCAGCAAAAAAAATAATCGGTATTGAACAACTTTCTTCCATAGATCTGGAAACAAACCAAAACATAACTGGATTTGCTTCATCGGAATATGTACCACCTACTAAAACAGAACAAATAGAGAGTGCTATCAGGGGTGGAATAATTGTTATGCCGGTTGAGCAAACCAAAATTGTTCAAATAAGCTTTTCTTCAACCAATCCTGCGATTGCAATGCAAGTCGCCAATTCAGTAGCCCAGGCCTATATAGATGTTCTTCTTGACATGCGTATGCAGACATCAAATTACAGTATAAATTGGATGAAAAAGAAAGCTGAGTCTCAAAGAGAGGAGCTTGAAGAATCTGAAAAAGATCTTCATAATTATAAAAAAAAATATAATATTGTAACAATTGAAGACAGGCTTACTATTCTCCCTGAAAGGCTTTCAAGTCTTTCAAGCAAACTTACCCAGGCCGAGGCCTTTCGCAAAGAACTTTTTGCAGTTTACAGTCAGACATTAACGAATGATTATGATATTTTAGAAACAATACCATCGATTGCAGACAATGCATCTTTTAATATTCTAAATAAGGAAACTCTTCTTGTTGAACAGAATATCTCAGATTTGTCAAAAAAATATGGTAAAAAACATCCCAAAATGATTTCAGCTAGAAACAAACTTAAAAGCTTAAAAATAAAAAAACAGCAGGAGCTTAAAAAGGCATCATTAATTATTAAAAACAAATATCTCCTGGCACAATCCAATGAAAAAAAACTATCCGATATGTTTAATCAGGCAAAATTTGAGGCTGAGCAGCTTAGCGAAAAATCAATTCAACTTGACATATTGAAAAGAAAGGTTACAACCAATAAATACCTTTACGATGCTCTTATTAAAAGCCTTAAAGAAAAGGGATTAACTGAAAAAAACCAACTTGTTAATGTATGGGTTCTAAGAAAAGCTGAGCTCCCTATGATGCCTATAAATACTCAAAAGAAAAAAAGAAATATACTTTTAGGGATTATTTTAGGTTTGTTTGGTGGTATCGGAGTTGCTTTTTTCTTAGAGTACTTGGATAACACTGCAAGAACACCTGAAGATTTAGAAGAAAAATTTGACATTCCTGTAATAGGAACCATTGAGCTTCACAAGAATAAAGAAGAAACAATTGTAGAAAATTTTATGAAAAAACCCGACTCTTCAATTGCCGAGGGTTTTAAGAGCCTCAGAACATCCATTTTTCTCTCTTCTGCTGATACACCGCCTAAAACCCTGATGATTACAAGTGTTGAAAAACAGGATGGAAAATCTTCAGTATCTTTATGCCTTGCAGCAACAATGGCGCAAACTGATAAGAATATACTTCTGATTGATGCAGACATGAGGCGACCAACCCAACATATAGCTTCAGGTCTTCTCAACTCATTCGGGCTAAGCTCATACCTTGCTGGCGTCACTCCAAAGATCAAAATCAATAAAGATTGTTTGAAAAACCTTGATATAGTTACATCAGGCCCTATTCCTCCTAACCCTTCAGAGCTTCTCCATTCAGCCAAATTCGCCAGAATGCTTGACGTTATCAAAACAAAATATGATGTTGTAATTATAGATTCTCCTCCAATAACTGGTGTCACTGACCCAATTATTATTAGCAACCAAACAGAGGGCGTGATTCTTGTAACCTCAGCTGGTAAAACTACCTACGATAAGATTTCTAAAGTCATTAAACAATTGGAGGATGTGACAGCACCAATGACCGGAATTATTTTAAACAAATTCAACGCAAAAGACAGCGGATACTTATACAGTAATTATGGTGATTACTATTATTCATCTGATGAATAAATAACAACTAATTGTGGATAATAATGACTGAGACTTTTCCAAAAAAGCTTTTCTTTTTTGTGATTATCTTTTCTCCACTTGCATTTGGGACTGTTGAACCATGGTCCTATGCAATAATGGAAATTTCAGTATGTTCTGCGTTTTTTATCTATTTTGTTTTTCTCTATAAAACAAATGCTGAACTCTATAAGATACCGGGTATAATCCCCCTATGCTTATTTCTTTTGTATATATTGATCCAAACAATACCTCTTCCTGCACAAATTATAAAAATTATTTCTCCTGCATCCTATGAGATACAGGCGGCATCTTTAAAAATGACCATATCAATTCATCCGAGAGCAACTCTTTTGGAGTTTTTCAGATATACAACCTATGTTGTTTTTTATGTACTTACTGTACAGATTCTAAGTGCAAAAAAACTTCTTAAAAAAAGCATTTTCGTAATAACTATTTTTGGATCTGTTTTAGC
>JAAEKY010000637.1 GCA_024227235.1 Desulfobacteraceae bacterium
GACATTTACACGATATAAAAACAAACCAGGTGATCCAAACAGTCTTTTGGATAACAATATCTGGGCAATTACAGGTGCAGAAGAAGGATACCTTTGGATTACAACAAGTGACGGGTTGAATAAATTTGATATTCGCAAAAATCAGGTCATCCTGCGGTATAAAGAGAATTTAAATGATCCAGATGCAATGCATGGGAACCAACCGGCATCCATTCTTAACGATAAAAAAGGATATCTTTGGATAGGGACGCAAGATGCAGGTTTGAACAGATTTGATAAAAAGAATAAAAAATTTCATCACTATAAAAACAGACCTGATGATGAACAAAGCCTCAGCCATAACCGCATTGGAAAAATGATATTTTCAAGGGAGTCATCCAACGTATTATGGATTTTAACAGAAGGTGGCGGATTAAATCTTCTTAATCTTCAAACAGATGAATTTATTCGGTACCAGTATGATCCTGCCAATCCTTCTCTTGAAGGGATAAGTGGGAATAAATTA
>JAAEKY010000638.1 GCA_024227235.1 Desulfobacteraceae bacterium
CGGCGAATAGCTATTCAAAAATTGTATTTCGATTGTATCTTTTCTAAGAGTCACCCTAGCGCTGCCTTGCCGGAATAAAGTCTCTCTCATGGTTCGTAACGATTTTACGGAACCATCATGATTCTTTATGAAGCCTCCTAAATCACGTTGAATTAGCCGATAAAGTTGTTTGCAAATTGAAATCAGAAAAAAGTGAACATTGACATGATGGGGACTCGTACCCGGGCAATTGTTAAGGTAATAGCTTTGAACCAGATCTTTTATTCCACTTTCTATTATCCACCTATGGGAATATTCTTTTAATATTTGCTGTGGGCTTTGGTTCTTTCTTGAAGTACCAAAACATCTCAAACTGCCCTTGATAATATTCTTCTTCACGACACAATACAAACTAAATGTCTTACCCTGCTTGCTTTTTTTGTACTTATAATCCCAACTCAATTCAAATGTCTTTGAGCTATACACATGCGTATCATCATAGTAAAGCCAAAAATTATCCGTACTACTATTTTCATACAAAAATTTATCACGTTGCTTTTTTACAAACCTGTTTTGCTTAATACATGCTGTGATATGTGCACCCATCCCAGCTTTTTCATCTAATATGAAGTTCCATACATTTTTGCCTGTATATTCACTGTCAACATAAACTTCATTAAATAACCCTTTAAAGGGGGTTAAAATAAAATCCTCGACAAATCTTCTAATTGTTGTTGGTCCCCTGGCAGAGCCTTTTCGAAATTCTGCGATGACCAGGTTACCCGTATCAAGATCCCAAGCAATATGAGGTCGAAATCCGTTGCAGCAGATCTTTTTTCTTGGAGAAGGTCCTTTGCCAAAGTCTCGCAACTGTGCCAGCTCAACTTCAAGATCGATCTGTTTAAAATCAAAAGCCAAGCGCTTTGCTTGTACCGTTCCCATTTCTTTAAGCCGATTTACCAGCCACTTTTGAAGTTTAAAAACTTGATCTTCTGTAATGCTTCCTACCCCATTAAGAAAACTATCATTGCAAGGAAGTGCTACCAAATGCGAAAACAGACAAAGCGTTGGCTCTTCATGCTCACATGCGCCACTATAGCTGGGGATCCCATAGAACACGCGGGAAATATTTAGCAAAAAGTGATCTGTCCAATTGTAGCCTTTACCATTATTGTTAGATGCCAGTCCCATACTGTTCAAAACAGGATAGATACCCAGTTGCTCAAGATACGCCCATAAAATAAAAATCCCCGGAGCATCGACATGTATGCCGCTTTTGCGCATTGATTTTAAAAGCTCGACAAAATTAAGATCCACATAGCGTGTGACCTTTTTTTCTACTTCTATCTTCTCTTCGCTTTGCTTTGAGGGCTCTTCAAGCCTCTTTAAATCGCTTATAAATTCAGATCGGTACTCGCAGATCTGCCACCTGGAAAATACTTTCGCCACAGAACTACGCTCAATTTTTACCCCTTTTGTTTGCAACTGCTCAACATAAAAGGATTCCGGCCGTTTTGGATTTTGCAGCTTATCGATCACTATTTTGGCTTCGTTTGCCAAACCCATCTTCGATTCCCTGAACACCTCTTTTCCTTTGTCGATGAGCCCCAAAAGTCCAATCTTTTGAAAACTTTTCCAGTAATAAAAAAATAAACTTTTGCTTAACCCGCTTGATTGGATGATCTTCTGCCTTTCACCTTTGCCTGCCGTCAAATATCCCCGTGTAGCTAGATATCGTTTTTGAACTCTTTTTATCTGATCACTATCTGCTGGTTGCTTGGCTAACCAGGCAAGATGACCGACACGCCGGTTAATATCTGTGAAATCAAAATGACTAACCAAATTTTTCATACCTTGAGCAAAACCATAAGAGGCAAATATGGATAGCACCTGTGCGGTTTCCAATTGGCAACCGAAGCCTTTCATGATGATGGCAGCTTTTGTGGCCGGCAAGTGGGGGATTGCCTTCTTTAGCGCTACGAGCTTTCTTTCGATATCTTTAGTTACAAATTGGTTATCAATGCGATTTTTGGAACCTGAGCTAAATATACCGATGATACCATAACTTCTGTACGCTTTGCGGGCTTGTTTAATCATACGATCGGAAAATGATTGCTGTGAAAGAAAATCGATGTGTCCCTTTTTCTCATCAAATCCTAAACAATATTCAGCAAGAAGTAATAACGAGTCGTGGTAAAAAGCAGGTGTATTGGTGGTCAGTGAATTTTGCAACATGATGGTCAGGTAACTTAAGAAAGTTGAATTTATGATGGTCATATCACGCTTCCTTATGGTTAATGATTATTTCACATTCACCATACCGGAAACGAGAAAATAAGTCAATAGTTATTTCACAGCCAAAATAATAAAATGTCTGATATCTGTGGATCTACATAGATACCCCTGAATTTTACGGGAATTAATGGTTGACCACCATTTAAGCGATTCACACCCCAATTCAAATATAAAATACTGTTTTTTATCGATATTTTAAAAGGAATGTTAAGTTATTGGGGTGAAGAGGTGACATTTACTTGATTCGATATGTCTGAATTAGGAAAGGCTCAACACCTGGATAGGCCCCCGGCCTTTATACCCAATATGACCATAGTCCTGCTCCACTTGAGCAGAAG
>JAAEKY010000639.1 GCA_024227235.1 Desulfobacteraceae bacterium
AGATTGTGGGTTGGAACCGCCACAAGCGGGTTAAACAGATTTGACAGAAAAACAAAAAAATTCATTCGGTATAAGCATGCCCAGAATAATCCTGTAAGTATTAGCCATGACAGTGTAATGTCTTTATGTAATGATGGTCAATTCCTTTGGGTCGGAACTATTCATGGGGGTCTGAACAGACTTAATAAAGAAACTGGTAATTTCAGCCGTTTTTTCAATGACCCCAAGGCAACTGATGTAAATAAAACCATGGCCATTGAAGAAATTTTCATTGACCGTTCAAACATTCTATGGGTTTGCAGCAGGCCGGGAGTCATTTTAAAACACGACCAAAAAATCAAAGGATTTAGTCTTTATCGCCACGATCCTACTGTGAAAGGGACCATCAGCAGTAATACAATCTTACCCATCTATGAAGATAAACAAGGTACCATCTGGATTGGAACCGGCAATGCAGGGCTCAATCAATATTTAAGGTCAACCGATTCGTTTGTTACATATAAATTTGATCCAAAAGATACTACAAGCCTCCCTGCCCCAGCTGTTTTTGCAATGGCTGAAGATAACAAAGGTACATTCTGGGTATCAGCTTCTGATACTTCTAAAGGTACATTGAGTATACTCGATCGAAAGACCGGAAAATTCATAAAATTTTACAGGCATGATCCCAAAAATCCAGACAGCATTAGTAATAACAGATTTTTACTTGATATCTATCCTGACAGATTTAGCCCTAATATCCTTTGGTTGGCGACTGCTTTTGGCGGCTTGGAAAAATTTGATACAAAAAATGAGATATTTAAACATTATCCTGGAAGCCCTGGCGATCCTGGAAAGCTGTCCGGAAGTTATTTAAATATTTTCCAGGATGACGCAGGGATGTTATGGCTGGGAGGAAATTATGGTTTGGACCGGTTTGACCCGTCCTCAGAAAAAGTTAAAAGATATCGAAATATCCCTGACAAATCGAATAGTTTGATTGAAAATAATGTGTCAGTAATTCATGAAGATCATACCGGAAACCTGTGGTTGGGAACGACCGGGGGGCTTGATAAATTTAACCCGAAGACCCAGATGTTTACACATTATACGACAAAGGACGGTTTACCTGACAATAATATTCTTGGCATGCTTGAGGATGATCACGGAAATCTTTGGATGAGTTCGGGAAGCGGAATTATTAAATTTGATCCCAATAAAGAAGAGTTTAAATTATATACGAAATCAGATGGTTTGCAGGGGGATGCATTTTATTGGTTTTCAGATTGCAGAACAAGAGATGGTGAAATGTGGTTTGCAGGATTTAATGGGGCAAATCGATTTTATCCAGATAAAATTAAAGATAACCCACATATTCCTAATATTGCTCTGACGTCTGTAAAACAGGGGGGTGAAGAAATCGCTTCTAAAGTATTGCCGTCACGGTTAAAGAGAATAGTGCTTGACTGGCGCACAAATTACTTTGAATTTGAGGCTGCAGCCCTTGAATTTACGGCGCCTGAGAAAAATAAGTATATGTATATGCTCGAAGGCTTCGATGACAAATGGTTTGATGCAGGGAACCGAAGATTTGGACGATATTCGAATATTCCCGGCGGGACGTACACTTTAAAAATAAAAGGTTCAAATAATGATGGTGTCTGGAACGAAAATAGTATTGCCGTCCAGGTTATTGTTGCAAACCCTCCCTGGAAAACTTGGTGGGCTTATGCCTTGTATTTTATTGCTGCCTCAACTCTGTTGTTCGGATTCATTAAATCCAACACAATAAAAGTTAAAAAGGAAGAAAAAATTGCTGAGGGATTAAGAAGGTCAAATGAGATTTTAAACAAGGAAATAATAGAAAGAAAACAAGCTGAAAACGACTTGTTGGAAAGTGAAAATAAATACCGAGATCTTATCGATAGTGCGCCGGATTTGAGATACCGTACTGATATAGATGGGAGAATTGTTTTTGCATCCCAATCAGTTTTCGGTTTATCTGGATACACTGTAGAGGAATCGATTGGGATGAAAATGGCTGAAGAGATATACGTCAACCCCGAGGAAAGAGAAAGTTTTCTACAGATACTTCAAAAGAATGGAATCATTACTAATTTTGAAGCCCAATTAAAGCACAAGGATGGTTCAACATGGTGGGCTTCCACAAATGCCCAAATCTCTAAAGATACGGCTGGAAATATTATCGGTGTGGAAGGGGTCACAAGGGATATCACCGAACGTAAACTGGCAGAAGAAAAACTGAGTCTTCAAAGCGGAATCATTACTCTAATGTCCGAAGGTGTTTTCATGGTCAACGAGGATAGTATCATCGTCTACACAAACCCGGCATTTGAGAAAATGTTTGGCTATGACTCTGACGAAATGATAGGTTTTCATGTTTCAAGCCTTAATGCACCCACTGAAAAAAGTCCAGAGGAAACTGCAGAAGAAATCTTAAAAGCCCTGAATGATACAGGTACGTGGATTGGAGAAATTCAGAATATTAAAAAGGATGGGACATCCTTTTGGAGTTCAGCAAATGTTACCGTCCTGGATCATCTAAAATATGGGAAGGCATTTATTTCAGTCCAAACTGACATTACAGAGCTAAAACAGGCCAAAAATGAAAAAACAAAGTTAGAAATCAAACTTCAGCAAGCACAGAAAATGGAATCCATTGGGAGTCTGGCAGGCGGAATTGCCCATGATTTTAACAACCTCTTATTCCCTATTATTGGCATGTCTGAGATGTTATTAGAGGATCTACCTGACGATAGCCTTGAATATGAAAATGCTGAAGAGATTTTTCATGCCGGCAAAAGAGCCGGTGATCTTGTTCAGCAAATTCTTGCCTTCAGCAGGCAATCAGAACATAAAATGTCACCTGTACGGGTGCAGAGTGTGTTAAAAGAGGTTTTAAAGTTGAGTCGTTCAACTATTCCGACAAATATTGAAATACAACAAAAGATTCAACAAAATTGTGGATTAGTCATGGCAGACCCCACTCAAATTCATCAAATAGGCATGAATCTAATCACAAACGCTTTTCATGCTGTAGAAAGCAAAAATGGTATTATCAATATAGAGTTAAAGGAAACAACCCTAAAAGAAAATGAACTATCTGACAGCGAATTACAACCAGGACAATATATCAAATTATCAGTGTCAGATGATGGAACCGGGATGTCTGAAAATACTATCCAGAAAATCTTTGAGCCATATTTCACAACAAAAGAACAGGGTAAAGGTACTGGCCTTGGGCTTGCAGTGATATACGGGATTGTAAAAGAACATAAAGGAGAAATAAAAGTATACAGCGAAGTGGGAAAAGGAACTACTTTTAACGTTTATCTGCCTTTGATGAAAAGATCATCGGAAGAGACTTCTGTTGATAATGTGGCAAAAGCCGAGACCGGTACCGAGAGAATTCTCTTAGTCGATGATGAAGTATCGGTTGCAAAACTTGAAAGCCAGATGCTTTCACGTCTTGGATATCATTTAACAGTGAAAACCAACAGCGAAGATGCATTAAATGCTTTTAAATCAAATCCGAATTCTTACGACTTAGTTATTTCTGATATGACGATGCCTAATATGACAGGTGATCAGCTTGCAAAAGAACTGCTATCAATAAAAGCAGGCATTCCGATAATCATCTGCACGGGGTTTAGTGAAAGAATAAACAAAGAGCAGGCAGTGGCTATCGGAGTAAAAGGTTTTTTAATGAAACCAGTCATAAAGTCAGATATGGCTCAGATGGTTCGGAAAGTATTAGATGAGGCCAAAATTTCATAGAGGGAATTACTATCTTGTTGTACCTGATATCAGAAAAGAGACTTAACTTTTTTTACCTTTCTCATGGAGGATCAACGTTGTTTCACTATATATTTCTTCTATAGAACCATCATATTAGGCGCTTCAAACACTCTTTTTTCTTACTCCACACTCAAAATTTATGAAAGTTTTTTTAATTCTTGTCCGAAGTGGCAATGTAAAAGTAGTTTTATCCCTCAAACTTCTACTGCCGATAGGAGATGTTCTAATAGTTTATAACCAAAATGAAAAATCTAATTCATTGTTTTGAAATAGGCTGGATCATTTCCGCAAAGCGGTTTAGTTCCAATTCAAAGCAAAACTATTTTCCGTTAAAATTTAAAACCATGGCCATGCATTTCATTGAGTTGCTGACCTGATTCAATTCAATTTTCACATGTTCAACCTGTTGATAAAAAGGATTTTCTTCTTTAATTCTTTTATTCAAACTTGTTATCTTTTTCATTTCCTTGATTTAGATCAATGTGAATTGAATTTAAAAATAATAGCCTTATCATAATTAAGTATTCTTTTACTAAACACCTTGGTGAAACCAGGGAGGAAAGAAATATGGAAAAAGAAGGAAAAAAAGAAGACCTTACCAGTACGCTTCAAAATCAGAATTTAA
>JAAEKY010000640.1 GCA_024227235.1 Desulfobacteraceae bacterium
TCCGTGGCTGTAGCTATCACATATGGTGATCCATCTTATTACTCCAAAGTGGGATTCCGAGTTCTGTTAGAAAGTGTCATCCAGGCTCCTCTTAAGCTTTCAATGCCAGAAGGTTGGCTGGGCCAGTCCTTAACTGGAGAGCCAGTTCCGACTATCAAAGGGCATCCTTCATGCGTTAAGGAATTCAACGATCCGGCCTATTGGTAATTACTGAGGACATAACAATGCGCTTTCACAGCCGACCGGGCTACGGCGTCGCTTTTTTAAACACTGTTGTTTATCAAAGTTTTTAATTTTATCATAGGTTTCCGTGATTTACCGCCCGGCGGGTGAAGCGCGGCGTTATACAAGACGCTATGGTGTAAAAGTGTTGAAAATATATAAGCGAAATAGATTTACAGTTTATTTAACTCTTTTTAATTCTATTGGTTCCGGAATTGTGGGCACCCTTTATTTGAATTCAGATGATACCACAGCCTCCATTATTTGGTTTCTATTGGCTTTGGGATGGGGCATTTATTGTATCTGGAGTGTTAAATCCCCAATCTTTAGAATCACCAAAGATGAATTGGTTTTGAGCCGGAAAATTATAGAACCAGTCAGAGCTATAAAACTCAATGATATCATTGAGGTAAACCAAGTAAGCCAAAAATTGCTTTATTTGGTCATAAAAAATGGCTCACAAATTGAAGTAAATCCTAAATGGATTAGCTTTGAGCAAAGACAAGCTTTTATAGACAATATAAAGGATTTAATCAAAGCCACTAATTGAATAAAAAATGTATAACCCTTAAGATTGACACGACCTGTAAGGTCGTTTCAACCCATTGTTCAAGAAGCCCGACTTTAATATAGCAGCATAAGGGTATTGATTCGATATTTGAAAGGATGGGATCGTCCTGGAATCGGATCAAGGCCAGGGTGGCGAGGCTGATTATAGACAGGCCTGTTCGGTACTAAAACGTTTGTCAAATTCAAGCTGACTGCAGGGAAAATCTACGTCGATAATAAAATTTTTCATAAATGGGCTCATTTGGTTGTTTATGAGGCCATAATACCTTCAACCTGTGACAGATACGGTCACAACCAAAGCAAAAAAGTTATCACTTTAGTTTTATGGATAACCAGATTCGATATTATTGGAAGACCATCAGGTTTTGGCAATTATTCTCGGTTCAGATATCTTAAACAAATCCATTTTAGAAAACTATAAATTGAGATATAAGAAACCACTGAAAATTAGATAGCCTGTCCTTAGACTGTGTGACACGGAGGATAAAAATGACCACGATTGAGCATATCAAAGACAAACTGAAGGGCATAGATTCCACAAAGATTTTTTTTACCGATCTTAACGGAAGAATCATGGGCCTGCCCGTGAACCCAGAACACATTGAATCGATCATGGAAGGAGGGATTGGTTTCGATGGGAGTTCAATTGCCGGTTATGCTACCATAGAAAACAGTGACCGGATTCTCA
>JAAEKY010000641.1 GCA_024227235.1 Desulfobacteraceae bacterium
ACACACAGTTTACTGTGGGGCAAGAAGCTATTTTTAAATTTACCATGAATAAAAAAAGATGGGGAACCCACTATGCTGATCATATTAAATCCTGGATTGATTGGGGTGGAGATGGCTTTGGAGATGCTGAAGTAATCTTATCTGGCTACAAAGTGCTTGCAGAAAGAAACAACAATAAATTAGCCGCGACCCCTGTGGCGTCTTATGACTTTCTTAGCTATGTTACATTTAGCGAAGAACATATTGGTAATAGCTGGCTTCGGGCTCGAGTTGCCTGCAGCAGTTCCTTAGGTTATGGCCGTTATACTTCTAATAATAACTGGGACCAAGATTGGAACTATGGCGGTAAAAATTGGAATCCAGGAATAACTGATGAATTAGAAAACGCCTTTACTGCCACAGGACATCTCCGACAAGGAGAGGTTGAAGATTATAAAATTAATGTTGCCCCAGTACCTGAGCCCTCTACAATGGCTCTTTTTGGCCTTGGGCTTATCAGTCTTGCAGGAGTTGCCAGAAGAAAAAAATTGTTTCACCTATAAAAAGTTAATAACAAAGGCAGGGTCTGATAAAAAAGACTCTGCCTTTTTTATTGCTAAATACTGATAAAAAAGCCTGAAAAGGTATTCCTTAGTTTATTAGGATTTATAATAATAAC
>JAAEKY010000642.1 GCA_024227235.1 Desulfobacteraceae bacterium
AATGAAACCCTTGGCCTATGGCCGGGAGAGAGAATCGTAAGAGGACCTCAACTCTGGGAGCATCAACCTGGATGGGAGCTAGGAACGGTGGTATGCGTAACATATGTGAACTGTTAATAAACGTCGTTATTTGGAGCAGACCAAAGATGCTGACAGGCCTGGGCCAAACGGCAAGAGGTATGGTTGAAGGGTTCGTGTTTCACTTCACGTAGTCGTTTGATCCCTCCGGCGGACAGACTGACACTAACCCATTGTGTGTTGAAAGTGGAACTTGGTAAGCCCGTATCTTTCCTTCTTCGGAAGGAAAACTTGCTGCAAGGCTGGCCTATAAAGATGCGGGTAGAGGAAAGCTGGAGAAACCGAACACAATGGCTCAAGTGCGGTTATCTTGAGAAACATACGTTTAATTCGACAGATGAAGGAACTCCACAAGGTGGGATAATTTCACCAACGATAGCCAATATGGTACTTGATGGTATCCAATCACTCCTTGCAGATAACTTCAAAAGACCTGACAAAATTCATTTTGTTAGATATGCGGATGATTGCATTGTAACGGGCCGTTCTCCGGAACTGCTTGAAACCTGTGTCAAGCCTTTGATTGAAGGGTTCCTTAAAATCAGGGGTCTTGAACTGTCAGAAGAGAAAACCATGATCACACATATCGATGATGGCTTTGATTTTCTTGGATTCAATGTCAGGAAATACAAAAGTAAACTTCTGATAAAGCCATCTAAATCAGGCATCAAAAGTATCAAAGCAAAAGTCAGGGACTATCTGAATGATAATAAAACCAGGCGAATCGATATTGTCATTGCCAAACTGAATACCATTATAGGTGGTTGGGCAAATTACTACAGACATGTCGCTAGTCGAAAAGTATTCGGGGATCTTGATCATGCATTTTGGCAAATGACGTGGAAATGGGCCAGGCGAAGGCATCCTAATAAAGAAAAAGGATGGGTTAAGAACAAATATTACCGAAGAATCAACGGTAGAGACTGGCGATTTGTGGAGAAAGATAGTTCCAAACCCCTGATTTTAATAGCCCCTACCCGGCTCATCAGACATGTAAAAATTAGGGCAAATGTCAACCCATACGATCCAGTATGGGAAGACTACCTCAACGCACGCTGGAAACGAAAACAACTGTCGGGTGTGGCAACACGCCTTATCAATGCTTGAGCCGGATGAGGTGAAAGCCTCACGTCCGGTTCTTAGGGAGCTTGGGGCTGGTAACAGCCCCCGGCTACCCGGCGGCAAGCCGGTGATTTTAATAGGTCCTATAATGAATAATCTATACCAAAAGACAAACATCTTTTTTTCAATAACACTTCTTATTTTATCAATAGCTATACTTTTTTTTGTTTTTCCATCAAATAAATTTAGTTGGTTTATTTTAATTTATGGTTTGTTTAGCATTATTGTTTCATTATATTCTCTATATTGGATGTTTAGTAAGAAGAATATATACGATCATTCTGATGTGAATAGTTCACTTCCAATTAGTGGAAGTCCAATTATAGGTTTCGCTTTTTCGATATTCGGAATTAAAAATATACTTCTTTTTATAAAGGATTCTTCTGATTGCGAATCTCTTTTTATAGGTTTATTACTTATAATTTATGGATTATGGAGTTTGTCTATTTGGGGTATAATTAAAATCAATTTAAATAATAGCAGAGAAAAAATGTAACCCATATGAGCCACTCTCTAGTCAATAGGCAATAAAAAATTTTTAGGGAAAAATTCAGTTTCCCTTAATAATACGTTAACAAGGCAAATCTCCTGGCTTAAATTCAAATTATGCAGTCTTAAAACCTGCTACAAACACATATTGAGGATCTCTTACTCAGCTTTAAAGCTGATGGTTTGCCTGGTTAGTTGCTTTGAGGCAAACACCCTAGAATATATTCGGCGACCTCATACTGCCCTTTTCAAAAGGTACGGGCTTAATCTCAATCCCCTGGGATCATCCAGTTATTTTCAGGATCAGGTGAGGTGCAGGATCTTAAACTTGTTAATTATGTTCCTGGCTCAGCAACTTGTTTCATTCAATCCGGGCGAGAATGGGCCAAAATTGAAAGTGCCCTACCCGTATTATGTTTTCGAGCCATTTTGTCCACATATGCTTTTGCCCGGGGATTACCCCTTAAAAACAAGACAGCAGCTTCAGAAAAGGCCCATTTTAAATGAGCCCGAGGGACAAACCTTGATTATTGTAATATAATTCTCTACCATAAAAATGATCCGAGTTTCAGCGATAATTTTTAATGTTAAGCTTTGATGAAATTATGTAAACGTATAAAGGTAATTTTTTGAGGAAATGCACTGGAAATAATACTCAGGAATGGGGAGCTGATGCAATTTTTGATGTAAAATGTAAAAATTGTGGCGAATTGGTTGAATTCTTTAAAGATGAAATCACTAAAAACTGTTTTCATTGCAAAAAAAAGTTTATAATAACCGGAAAGATTATGGATGCGCCCAATGGTGTTCATCTTTATCATCACATATTAAAAACTTTTGTCCTAAATTTAAAAGGTCAAAAGACCGATTTCATTGGCCGTCTCCTTTTGGTGAAAGATATAGAATTCGTTTATGTTGATAATGCCACAAATGCTTTAGAATTAATAGAATCCACTGATTCTGCCTTTTCATTAATTATATCTGATCAGCGGATGCCCGGTATGCAGGGGACGGATTTTCTTGAGCAGGTAAAATCAATATCACCAGACTCGGTTCGCTTTCTATTAACTGCGTATTCGGATATGGATACAATCATTGATTCGGTGAACAGTGGCTCTGTACACAATACATTAATAAGCCCTGGGATGATGAGAGTTTGTGGAAATCCATTCAAAAATGCCATAAATCAGTTTGAAAGTGTTCTGGAGGATGAAAGGCTGTTAAAAAACAGCGAAAAATCAAAATATAAAGCGTTTTAAATTAGACCGTGAATTGATGGATACGTTTGAGGAACACGAAAAACAGATTGCCAGATTGGATAAAATTATAGGTGATTTAAAAAAACAGTTGAACATTGCACCTGGGTCAGTCGAATATGATCCTGTGCAAATAGTAAATCCAAGTTGAAACGGAACAAAAAAGGCAAGCTCATTGTACATAAGATATTTGAGCCTGATCCTGGCATGCACTCCGGCGGCTTAAGTGATTATGATGAACAGAATACTAATGGCGGTATCCTGTTCTCACAGTTATCAACAAAGACCCGTCATCGCCCTGAATTCTTCCAGGTATTCAGCACTGGAGAAGGTATCCAGTAGATAGAAACAAAGCAATTAAAAGGTAAAAGTAAAAGAGGTGACTAAAAAAACGTAACCGCCAGGAAAAAGGGGAATATTATGAAAATTCTTAAATACGTACTTCTAACTTACATTTTAATCACAGGTATTTGTCTTGCAGCAGAAATGACAATACAAACGATTTTTTTTGGAACAATGGATAGAGAAAATCCTCCTATGATGTATGGATCAGGAACAAAAATATTGGAGAGCAATCCTGGTATTGGAATTGAAACATATCAACTTCTTGAAAAAAAGATAAAT
>JAAEKY010000643.1 GCA_024227235.1 Desulfobacteraceae bacterium
AGAACAAGAAGAACAAGAAGAACAAGAAGAACAAGAAGAACAAGAAGAACAAGAACAAGAAGAACAAGAACAAGAACAAGAAGATCAGGGCCAAGAGCCGGAAGATAAAGAAGAAGATCAAGAAGAAAAAGACAGTTGACGCAAGACAAATATAAACAAACGGGCAGCAGGCGAATAAAGAACATATAAAAGCAAGTACTACTTGGGGGCAACGAATGGCGAAGGTCAGGGTATACGAGTTAGCTAAAGATCTGAATATGACGAATAGGGCACTTCTTAATAAAATGAAAGAGTTGAAGATTGAAGTTAAAAGCCATATGAGTTCTCTTCCAGATAGTGCTGTTAGCGCGATCAGAAGAAGCCTTTTAGGGAAAAACAAACGGAACATGGATGTTAAGATAAAACCATCTGTCATCCGAAGAAGGAAAAAAATAGTTGAAGAGGAAATTATACCTGAAGTTGAGGAAGAAACTCAAGAAGATGTCGTTCTGAAAAAGAAAGCCCCGGCAAAAAAAGAAGAGACTGTTTCTGAAATTGAGGAAAAAGATAGCCAGGAAAAGCCAGAAAAATTGGAAGTTAAACCGACCCCTGAAAAGAAAGAAGTACCGTCCAAAAAAAGTAAGCCGAAACCAAAAGCTAAAAAGGGCCCGGCTGCTAAGATAATCAAACCAGTAGAAAAAGAAACGCCTGATACAAGTGAGCCGGAAAAAGTAGAATTAGAAGAGGCTAAATCAGAAGAGAAAGAAATTAAGGATACTAAAAAGGACAAAAAGGACGAAAAATCTGTAAAAACTCAACCTAAAAAACAGTCAAAGGAAAAAGTTACTGTAAAAAAAGAAACTGAACCGGTTGTAGAAGATAAAGAGAAAAAAACCAAAAAGAAGAAGAAAAAGAAGAAATCAGCCCCAGCAAAAATTGTTAAAATAGCAGACCCTTCTGTCCTTGAAAATTTGAAAAAATCAGCGTCTGGTGAAGATAGAAAACGCTCTGGAAGGAAGAATGACAGCAGGAAGGTCAGTGGAAAGAAAAAACCGTTTAAAAAGAAAGAAGAAGTGTCAAGTTCTTCCACAACAGCACCCCCCGTACTTCAAGAAGAAAAGGAAAGACGTAAAAAAGATAAAAGGAAGCCAGGGTTTGGTCCTGATAAACCACCTGCCAATAAAAGAAAACATCGCAAGAGAAAGTCTGTTATCGAAGGGGATGCTTTATATAAAAGTGGTCGAGGTAGAAAGAAACGCGGTCGAGGTAGAAAAGATGTTAGAGCTAGAAAAGGTAATTTTCAGAAAACTCAGATTACCACACCTAAAGCGATTAAAAGGCGTATCAAAATTGATGAGGCTATTGAACTTTCAGAACTTGCAAAACGTATGGGTATCAAAGCCAATGAGATGATTGCCAAATTGATGACTTTAGGCGTTATGGCAACGGTAAATCAAACCATTGATTTTGACACAGCTACATTGGTTGCGACAGAATTTGATTTTGAAGTGGAAAAAGCATCTTTTGAAGAGGAAACTCTTCTTAGCCTTCAAACGGATGATGATGATGAAGGTAAATTGATTGGAAGAGCGCCAGTCGTTACGATTATGGGGCATGTTGACCATGGTAAAACATCTCTATTAGATGTGATTCGCAAATCTAAAATCACCAGTGGTGAAGCCGGTGGAATTACTCAGCATATTGGTGCTTATAATGTTGAAACACCCAATGGCGGAAGGGTTACATTTCTTGATACTCCGGGCCATGCTGCATTTACAGCCATGCGTTCCAGAGGGGCTCAAGTAACTGATATTGTTATTCTTGTTGTCGCCGCAGATGACGGGGTGATGCCCCAGACCATAGAAGCGATTAACCATTCAAAGGCTGCAGGTGTACCGGTTATGGTCGCAGTCAATAAAATGGATAAAGAAGGCGCTGATCCAGACAGGATCATGAGGGAGCTGTCTGAACTTGATCTTCTTGCAGAAGATTGGGGTGGAGATGTTATTTTTGTTAAAGTCTCTGCAAAAAGTGGAGAAGGTATTGATGAGTTGCTTGAGATGATTTTGTTACAATCTGAAGTTCTTGAACTCAAGGCAAATCCTGACAGAAAAGCCACAGGCTATGTTGTTGAATCACGGTTAGATAAGGGACGGGGTGCTGTTGCAACTGTGTTGGTAAAACAGGGGACTTTAAGAGATGGCGATCCAGTTGTTTGTGGGCTTCATTCAGGCCGAATCCGGGCGATGATTAATGATTCCGGCGATAGAATCAATGAAGCGGGTCCAAGTACGCCTGCAGAAATCGTTGGATTAGCAGGAGTACCCGACGCGGGTGATGAGTTTATTTCTGTTGCTACTGATAAAGATGCAAAACAGATTGCCGGGCACAGGATGCAGAAGCAAAGAGCAAAAGAACTGGCTAAGAAAAGTCGGGCAAATCTTGAAAAAATGTTTGAGAACCTGGGCTCTGCTGAAGTTAAAGAACTTAAATTGATTGTTAAAGCAGATGTCCATGGCTCTATTGAAGCCTTGAATGATTCATTAAATGACCTGGCTAAAGAAGAAGTGGAAATTAAAATTGTACATTCTGGTGCGGGAACCATTAATGAATCAGACGTAGCGCTTGCTGCTGTATCAGATGCAATTATTGTCGGGTTTAATGTCCGACCGACTCCCCAGATTCGAAAAATGGCCAAGGATGAAAATGTAGATATGCGGTTCTATGATATTATTTATGATGTTATAAATGATATTAAGGCTGCGTTGGATGGTATGATGCCATCCACATTCCATGAAATTATCATTGGACGAGCGGAGGTTCGTGATATATTTGTTGTCCCGAAGATGGGAACCATTGCCGGATGTCATATTTCAGAGGGAAAAGTTATCCGTGGTAAGAAAGTAAGACTTCTAAGAGATGGGGTTATCAAGTGTGATACGGCGCTATCATCGTTAAGACGATTTAAAGATGATGTTAAAGAAGTTGAACAGGGGTATGAGTGTGGAATTGGTCTTGAAAAATATAATGACATCAAAGTCGATGATGCCATTGAGTGTTATGAAGTTGAAGAAAGAAAGTACAAAGGCTGATTGATTAAAAAATGAAACCCTATACAAGAGCTGAAAGAATCAGTGGTAAGATTCAATATGCCATTACCGAACTTTTAAGAAAAAAAATGCAGGACCCAAGGATTGAGATGGCAACGATCAGTGGCGTGAAAGTATCTACTGATCTTCGAGTAGCGGATGTGTATGTTGCTGTGTTTGGTGATAACAAACGAATCAAAAATGCACTGGACGGATTTAAGAGATCTAAGGGGTTTATAAAAAAAAGTATTGCACCGAAATTAGGATTGAAATACATGCCGGATTTAAGGTTTGTCCATGATGACTCTTTTGATAAAGCAGCCAAAATGGATGAGTTGATTAAATCTGCTTCAAGTAAAAAATCAGCCGAACGATCATCGTAAATAATTCAAATGAAAAGCGGTATACTCTCGATTAATAAGCCTGAAGGTATCTCTTCGGCGCGCGTTGTGGCGCGTATAAAAAAAGTATTGAATGCAAAAAAGGTCGGGCACACAGGAACACTTGACCCTTTTGCTACAGGCTTGCTGCTTTGCGCGATTAATAAGGGCACCCGGATATCCAGGTATTTTCTTGATGGCCATAAAAGATATAGTGCACAACTTTGCTTAGGCGTTGAAACAGACACATACGATTTGACAGGCAAGCCTACTTTTACAGCTCAAAAAAATGTAATGGACACCCTTAAAATTGAAGATGTTAAAAAGGCTATAAATTCATTTGCTGGTGTTCAAGATCAGATTCCTCCTGCATTTTCCGCTTTAAAACATAAAGGTCAGCCCCTATATAAGCTTGCGCGTCAGGGTCAGAAAATTCAAAAGCCACCACGGCAGATTAAAATTTTTGATATCAGAGTTCATCATGTTAAGTTGCCTTATGTTGATATCGGTGTCTATTGTTCTACTGGAACTTACATTAGAAGCCTTGCATTTGATATCGGGAGAAAGCTTGGATGTGGCGCCCATTTATCAAAGCTATGCAGAACACAGTCAAGCTCATTTGAATTAGAAGATGCCATAGACTTGGATGTGCTGGAAGGATTTGATAAAAAAGCAATTGAACAAAGAATTGTACCCTTATCAGAGTGTCTTGAATTTATGCCTGAAATTTTAGTAGATGATCCCATTATCCAAAGGGTTAAATTCGGTCAAAAATTAAAAAAAGATGATATTGGCCCTTCTGAAGCATCACCCGGGCAATCCATCAAGGTCATTGATAAAAACAATGACCTTCTAGCGATCATTCAATTAAGTGAAAATAGGCAAGACTATAATTATAGTTGCGTTTTTTTAAGTTAACTGGTATTTATTAAAGGTTAAATTTGTAATGGTATGGAGATCTGTTTTGTATTTTTTTTCTGAATGGAATATCGGATGGGAAATCATAAAAAGTCAGATCAATAAAACATACCATGTTTTTTTTATTCCAAATAAAGGAGTTTTAAAGTGGTTTTATTAGCAGAGAACAAAGAGGAGATGATTGAAAATTTCAAGCTCCACGAGTCTGATACAGGCTCACCAGAGGTGCAGGTTGCCATTCTAACCCACCGTATTACCTATCTTACTGAGCATCTTAAACTTCACAAGAAAGATCATCATTCAAGACGGGGTCTGTTGATCCTTGTTGGACGACGACGAAGTCTTTTGGATTATGTTAAGAAAAAAGATGTGAGCAGATACCGTTCTTTAATTGAAAGACTCGGACTGAGAAGATAACAATGACGAACAATCGGTTTTTGACGCATTGTGGGCCAAAAATCGATTGTTTCTTTTTAATCTGGCGGCAATTATCAGGAAAATTTATAAATAAGTTCGCATGTTTGCCATTAAGTGACAATTTAATGGCAAACATGCGGGTTTATTATTTTTAAAAACTTCCTTACAATCTGCCGCCTTTCTTAGGATCAAAAATGAAATTACTTGTCTGCAATTGCTTCGCTTTTGCAATTTTTGTTCAAGTAAAACATTTTTTAATCCTTATTACAGGAGATAATTATGGAAAAAAAATTTACAACAACCATTAATGGAAGAGAATTCTCTATCACTAGTGGTAAGGTTGCCAAACAGGCCTCAGGGTCGGTGATTGTACAATATGGGGAAACCATTGTATTGGTTACAGCCACTTCTTCAAAAGATCCCAGGGATATTAGCTTTCTTCCCTTAACGGTTGAATATCAGGAGAAAATCTATTCAGCAGGAAGAATTCCGGGAAATTATTTCAGACGTGAAATCGGGCGGCCATCTGAGAAAGAAACTCTGACCGCGCGATTGATTGACAGACCTATCCGTCCTCTTTTTGCAGATGATTACAATTATGAGACCCAGGTCATTGCAACGGTTTTATCCATGGATAAAATCAATGAACCCGATACCCTTGCCATAGCCGGGGCATCAGCGGCTTTACAAATTTCTGATATTCCTTTTGCAGGACCTATTGCCGGTATTAAAGTCGGTAGGATAAACGGAAAGTTTGTTGCCAATCCAACCATTGAAGAGATGATGGAAAGTGATATTGAGCTGGTTGTAGCAGGCTCAAAAACTGGTGTGGTCATGGTTGAAGGCGGGGCAGATATTGTTTCTGAGAAAGATATGCTGGATGCTATCTTTTTCGGGCATGAAGCCTTGCAGCCCATCATTGATTTGCAGGATCAAATAAAAGACGCCTTTGGAAAAGAAAAACGAGAATTTGTACCCCCTGCAAGAGACGAAGAATTGATTGGCAAGGTAATAGAATATTCAAAGGATAAAATTTATAAACACGTTCAGATTAAAACCAAGATAGAACGCCAAAAGGCCTTAAGTGAGCTAAAAGATCAGGTTGTTGAACATTTTTCAGAAGCCTATCCTGAGCAGACCAAGGATATAAAATATGCCTTTGGTAAAAATCTTAAGAAAGTGAGTCGTGATATTGTCCTCAAAGAGGATAAGAGAATTGACGGTAGAGCGTTTGATGAAATCAGACAAATTGACTGTGAAGTAGGACAGCTACCAAGACCTCATGGCTCAGCTCTTTTTACACGGGGTGAAACCCAGGTGTTGGGTATTTTGACTCTGGGTTCGGGTATGGATGAGCAACGAGTTGAAACACTCATGGGAAATGAAACCCGTGCCTTTATGTTACATTATAATTTCCCTGCTTTTTCAGTGGGTGAAGTAAGACGCGCCGGTGGGCCCAGCAGAAGAGATATCGGGCATGGAAATCTTGCGACTCGCGCCATTCAAAGAGTGCTTCCAACCCCAGAAGACTTTGAATATACGATTCGTCTGGTGGGAGAAGTCATGGAATCCAACGGAAGTTCATCCATGGGAACCGTATGTTCAGGCATCCTGGCTTTGATGGATGGTGGCGTTCCTATAAAAGCGCCGGTATCAGGTATTGCCATGGGACTTGTAAAAGATGACACTAAAACCGCCGTACTTTCGGATATACTCGGTGATGAAGATCATTTTGGTGATATGGATTTCAAGGTGGCGGGAACCGCTGAAGGAATTACAGCTCTCCAGATGGATATTAAAATTAAGGAACTTTCTAAAGAAATTATGGAAAAAGCCCTTAACCAGGCCAATGGCGGCAGAATTCATATCTTAAATAAAATGCTTGAAACCCTTAAAAATGCAAGAGATGAAGTGTCTCCCCATGCCCCAAAAATTGTCAGTATTAAAATTAAGTCCGATAAAATCAGAGACATCATCGGTCCTGGTGGAAAAGTGATCAGAGCCCTTCAGGCAGAAACCAATACTGTTATTGAAGTCAATGATGATGGTATCGTCAAAATTGCTGCTGAAAATGAAGAAGATTCGGCACTTGCTTTAAAAATGGTATCTGATATCGCCCTTGATCCTGAGATTGGTGAGATCTATGAAGGAACCGTTGTTAAGATCATGGATTTTGGCGCCTTTGTAAATATTAAAACAGGTACTGACGGGCTCGTACATATTTCAGAACTGGCAAATTACAGAGTTAAAAAAGTGACTGATGTCGTAAAAGAGGGAGATGTTATCCCTGTAAAAGTTCTGGATGTCACCCGGGATGGAAAGATTAAATTGAGTTACAAAGCTGCAAAAAAAGATGACGAAAAATAGTTCATTTAGTGTCTGTCCCCTTGCTAGCGGCAGCAAGGGGAACAGCCTATTTGTATCTTGTAATAATAGTTCTATATTAATTGATGCTGGACTTTCAGGGGTTGAAATCGAACGGCGGTTAAGCGCTGTAAATATTGATCCCCAAAGCCTTACTGGTATCATTATTACTCATGAGCATTCAGATCATATTAAGGGGGCCGGTGTATTAAGCCGCCGCTTTAATCTCCCTTTATATATTTCACAAAAAACCTATCAGGCAGCTAAAAGTATTGGAAAAATTGATGACCTATACTTTTTTGAATGTGGTACACCTTTTAAGATAGATCAAATTCATGTCAGCCCATTTTCTATTTCTCATGATGCAAAAGACCCTGCGGGACTCACCATGGAATCGAATGGTTATAAGATAGGGATTGCAACAGATCTGGGTATTGCGACAAATCTTGTAAAAGACCATTTAAAAAACAGCAATATTTTATATCTTGAATCTAATCATGATCCAGATATGTTGATTAACGGACCTTATCCCTGGTTTCTTAAGCAAAGAATCAAGGGAAGAACCGGGCATTTATCGAATATGGATGCTAAAATTCTGGTATCTGAGCTTAAGACAGATCGATTAAAACACGTGATTCTTGCACATTTAAGTGAAGAAAATAATTGTCCTAAAAAAGCGGCTAAAGAAGTTTTAAAAAGTTTGAATGCTTCAAATATTGAACTGCATGTTGCAGGGCCTAATCAACCAGGCAAGGTTATCAAATTGTAGGATTTAAAATCTGTATTGGTATTTATTTCTTTTTTTGTAATGCATCCTTAACGGCTCGACTCAAATCATTCATTCCAACCGGTTTCATTAAATATTGAGCAATGCCCATTTTTTTTATTGTATCTGAATCAATATCATCGCTATAGCCTGAGCAAAGAATAATAGGAATATCAGGTTTGATTTTATGAATTTTTTGGGAGAGTGTTTTACCCGTCATTTTGGGCATGATCATGTCCGTTATAATAAGATCGAAATCATCTTTATTATCTAAAAAGATGTTTAAAGCATGGGCACTATCGTTACTTATAATAACCCGATATCCCATCTGGCTGAGTTGTTGTTCAGCCATTTCAGTTTGGAAAGGTTCATCATCAACAAATAGAATTTTTTCATTATTCCCTAAGCTGATTGTTTTTTCTTTATTAGGCTTGGACCGATTAGAGGTAATAAATGAAGGAAGATAGATTTTAAAAAGACTTCCTTTACCGATTTGAGAGTCCACTGTAATACTGCCATTACAATTTGAAATAATACCATGGACAACCGATAGTCCAAGTCCTGTACCTTTATCTGTCTCTTTGGTAGTGAAGTAGGGGTCAAAAATCCTTTCAATAATTTCCGGTGGCATCCCACACCCTGTATCTTTAATGGTCAACTCAAGATATTGGCCTATGGCCAATTTGTTTTTGGCAGATATAGACTCATTTTTGATATCTATTTCTTTTAGCCCAACCTTAAGCGTTCCCCCATTTTCTTTCATTGCATGCCAGGCATTTGTGCAAAGATTCATTATGACTTGGTGTATTTGCGTTTGATCGGCAAGGATATATCCATTGCTTTTTAAATCTTTTTTGATATCAATAAATGCTGGAAGTGAGGCTCTTAAAAGATTGAGGACTTCTAAAACAATTAGTTTTAATTTTAAAGGTCTTTTCTCTAATTCGGTTTGACGGCTGAACGTTAAGATTTGTTGGACTAAGTCCTTTGCCCGTCCAGATGCATGAAGAATTTTTTCTAATTTAGGTTTTAGGGTTGAATCCTCTTTTATTTCATAAATGGATAATTCTGAGAATCCAATAATGGCAGATAATATATTATTAAAATCATGTGCAATTCCACCCGCTAAAGTTCCAATGGCTTCCATTTTTTGGGATTGGCGCAGTTGCTGAGAAACTTCCTCTCTTTCTTTTTCAACTTTTTTTCTTTCTTTTAATTCATTTGCAAGTTTACGGTTGGCCTCTTCTATATCTTTTGTCCTTTCTTTTACGCGTAATTCCAGTTCATCATGCATACTTTTAAGTTTTTGGTCGGATCGTTTAAGCTTATGGTAGTTCAGTGCAAGGTCTCTTCCTTTTTGAATAATGGATTGCTTCTCATTAGGTTGGCATCTGTCATGAGAGATGATCAATAATTTTCTTCCCTGAATATCAACAGCTGTTGCCTCAAATAAAAATTCTTGATCTGTTTGGTCCTTTTCAATCCAGACACCTGACTTATAACTGCCCTGGTGATTTTTTGACCATAAGTCTTTTGCAGTTTGAATAAAGTTTCCAAGAAAGGTAAACACATCTTCTTCATATGAATGCCCCAATAGAATCTGGTTTGACTGGGGTATTTGTTCAATCCATTTTGGGGGTGTGCCAATCAGGACAAAGTGGCCATTATTATCCATTTCCAAGACAGCAAAATTTAATGCCTGAAAAAGATCTTCTAAAATTGTTTCATTTTCCATTTCTGATCGTTTGTCAGGAAAGTGGACTAACCGATTTTTTTGTTTCTCAATTAACAGGCTAAGTTCATTGCATTTTTGTTGAGTTTCAGTTAAATAGTGATCTTTTTTTGTTGCATCCCAGATGATGAGGCCATACCCTATTTCAATTTTAAAAAGAAGCGCATCAACACAAGAATTATTGGGCATTTTTATGCAGGAGAATTCCATTGATTCTCCTTTTAGTGGCAAAATTCCTTCCATAAAAATAGCTGTATCTGTGATAGGGTCATCTTCTCCAGGCTCTGAAATATTCAAATCAGAAAGGTTCCCCCCCCATTGTGTGATTTTTCCAAGCTTGTTTATTACGAAGTAGACAAGGCAACTTTCCTTAAATACGTTAAAACATAATTTCTCTAGGAATTTAGTGGTAAGCCCTGTCATTTTTATTTGTCCAGCATTTTTTTAGTCAGTAATTGAAAGGTATGTTTCACCTCATCACCTGTTTTCGCGCTTGTTTGAACGACAATAATTCCCTTATCTTCAATATCTTTCAAGGTTAGATCATCTATCTCCCACTGATCTTGCAAATCCATTTTGTTTAAAACAAGTATAAATGGAACTTTCCCAATTGTTTTTTCTGCTATTTCTTTCAAATTTAGAGCGGTTGCAAGTGTTGATTTCCTTGTCCCATCAGCCACATATATTAGCCCTGAAGATCCTTTTAAATAGGAAAGTTGGACATGTTGGAATTCATCTTCTCCATGTAAATCCCAAATAATAAGATCAACAATTTCCTCGCCGATAGCCGTCTGCATTTTTTCAATTTTTACACCAACAGTTGTATGGTATTTATCTGAGAATATGCTGTGAACATATCTTTCAACAAGACTGGTTTTTCCCACGGCAAATGCACCCAACATACAGATTTTTTTCTTCATGATTTAGCTGCCTTTAGTTGAAAGTAGATAAAATGTATCAAAAGATACTGCTCTATTATATTGTCTGTCATCTTTATCATTTTCTTTTTTTAAAGGTTTATTATTTCCAACACCAGATATCGTAAGAAAGCTAGAATTTATACCAAGGCCTGTCAAATAATTAAAAATATTTTCAGCTCTATTACGACTTAATTTCAGATTCAATTTTTCAGTTCCAGATGAATCTGCGTGTCCTGTAATCACAATCTGTAAAGGCTCTTTTAATTTGAATTGAAGCATTTGAATCGCTTTAATCTTTTGATAAACCTGGGTTAATCTTTGCTCCTGCTCCTTAACCAGGTTTGTACTATTGTTTTCAAAATAAACCTTTATCGCCATCAGGCCCTTCACCGTGTTATTTAGTTTTTCTTTGTCAATGTTTTGGATTAGCCCTTCTTCAAAACCATCAATACCGGGAATTGTCAGGGCTGTTTTTTGAAATGTTTCTATCCAGTCTTGAGAGGCTTTTCCTCTAGCAAGAATACTGTTCCCGGATAATTCTAATTTAATTGTTGATGGCGGCTTTAAAAGTTTATGCGCCCTTTGAAGAATAAATCCAGGGTCAAGACTGTAAAAGGGTTTCCAATGCGTGGTAATCTTTATTCGCTTTTCTTCTTCTTTTTGCAGCAGGTTTAAGGGATCTTTGGCTAATGGATCCCGAAGACCTGAAATATGATAAATTCCCTGATTCTTTTGTGCAGAAACAATGATCAGTCCTTTTTGATTTTTAAGCCGTTCTAAATACCCCGTCCACATCATATTGGTTTTAAAAAGACTGAATCCCCATAAACCCAATGAGGTCAGGATTAAAAATATAATAAACCAAGTTAGAAAAGAGATTTGTTTTTTATTTACTTTCTCTTGAAAATGTAAACCATCCTTTAATTGTTCACGAAAAATAGAAAAAGGAAGTGAATCACCATTAAATTTTTTTAAGGCCGCGCCTGATTTAATATGGATTTCTTCTATTAATTCTCTGTATTTAATCCGTAAATTCAAAGGGGGAGTCCCTCTTATTACCGCTGCAATTAAAGCTTGTTCACCATTCTCAATCCAAACACTTCTGTCGGATCCAATTCGTAATGTTTCAAGACCATCTTCATCATCAGTTTGAAAAGAATCTTTTACGAAATTCTGGATAGCCGTCAACATTCCTGATACCAAATCAGGATCTTGGGTAATGGCATCTTTAGTCACAACATGTTCTAAAACAATACCAGAGTCACGGTGGATTAAGAAAATTTGTTCAACCTGGTATACAAGCGTATGAAGTAAAATAATCTCAGCAAATTGTTTCTTTGTTTTAAATGCTTCAAAACGCCATTTCAGACCTTGAATAGAAAAACTGTGGTTTAACATTTGGTTGAGGGATTGAATCATTCCCATGATGGTTGAAGAAATCGCTTTTCTTATGCCTGGGCCCAATACAGGGAAGATAGCGTCTGCAAGTGCTTTTGGATTATTTTTAACAGAGACTTTTATAGATTCATCAATAACAGGTTGAATAACACGAGATAATTTGTTGTTATTTATAATAGATAATGAAATGGCTTCTGGGAGTGTCTGGCTGATTTCTTTTGCTCTTACCATCGGGTCATCCAGGCGATCTTCTATCCTCTGGATTTGCTCCTTTTCAGGTTTAAGCATCAAATCCTTTAACGAATCAAGCGTTTTGCTTTCAGCCGTTTTTGAACTCATCTCACATGCCTTCATTCCCAGTTAGCAAAGATAGAGCTATTTCTCTTGATTTCTTAACGGCCCGTTACTATCCTCACCAGATAACCGCATGGCAATTTCAAGGAAAAAACCTGATAGGTCCGACCGATTTACCTTTGCATCATCTAATTCTTGAGCAGTTTCTTTTAAATTATTAGACGCATGATCGTACTTTGATAGTATTTCTACAGACAATTGTTTAGATTGCTCTAAAATCTGGTCCCTTAGTTCAGTGGATTTCTTTGCTAAATTTTCTTCATCGTTTAGAAGCTTTTTATTCAAAGATTCAAATGCCTCTTTCAATTCTTTTTGAATGCTTTTATCCGAATCTACCCGCTCATTTGACTCATTTTTAATCCGAGAGTTTATATCTTTTATTTCCTGTTTAATATAAACTTCCAGAGCATCAATCCTTTTGATCAATTCTTCTTTGAGTTCTGCAGCATCCTGTGTGAGCTGATTTTCCATTCGGATGAAACGTTTTTCGTAATCCTTTGCCTGATTGCCAAAAAGGATATCACGAATTTGATCCATACTCCCAGCATCAGCCATATCCCCTCCAGTTCCAACTATCGTTTTTTTGTGGTTAGATTGTTCAGATTTTTTAGATTTGCGAGCACTATTCATTGCCAATCTCCTTTCCAATAATCTTGTTAGACGAAAATTAAAAATAAATTAAAGATTGAAGAATACTATTATTTTTAATCAAATGAATTAGTTAAGTCAATGATAGTTTGTCTATTTATCCAAAACCTTGCAGATGATTTGAGCCATTACCTGGCATTTAACCAGTTTAACCAGAATATCAAGGAACTTAATAATAGATAGAATAATAGTTTATATCTTTTCTTTTTTGAGTAAGTGATAGTACTCACCCTTTAAGTTGACAAGGTCTGGATGAGATCCTTGTTCTCTGATTTTTCCATCCCTTAAAAGGAGAATCGTGTCACACTCTTTAACAGTAGACAGCCTGTGGGCAATGATAATGGAAAGTCGTCCCTGCATGAGCTTTTTCATGGCATCATGAACCTTTTGCTCTGACTGTGAATCCATATAGGATGTGGCTTCGTCAAAAATAATCAGGTCAGGGTTAAACGCAAATGCCCGAGAGATACACACCAGTTGCTTCTCCCCACTGGATAACGGGCGGCCCCCCTCTTTTATTATGGTGTCTAATCCTGAAAATTTTTTAAATAGAAAATTACAGTTTGCATTTTGTAAGGCTTTCTCAAGACTTGTTGTGTCCATATCCAAACCTGACGGTGTGATATTTTCTCTGATACTGCCGGAAAATAAAATTGAATCTTGCATGACAAGCGCTGTCTTGCTTCTGATATCTTCAATATTGACTGAGTTGATATTAATTTGGTTAATAAAAATATCGCCGCTGTCTTGTTTATAAAAGCCGGTGAGCAGGTTGATAATAGAACTTTTTCCAGAGCCTGTTTGTCCTACGATTCCAATTGAGTTGCCTTCTGGAAGATGAAAACTAATGTTTTTTAATACGATTTTATTTTTTTCATATGAAAAATTTACCTGGTCAAAAGTGACGCTGGAAATTTTATCAATTTGGTTTCTATTTTTACTGATTCGTTGTTTGGCTTTATCAGTATTCAGTATGTTGATAATTCGTTCGCCAGAAGCAAGCGCACTTTGAAGTAAATTAAATTTTTCAGATAAGTCTCTTAAAGGTCGGAAAAACAGTTTCATATAGGTTAAAAAGGCGACAAGCTCTCCTAAGGTAAGAGATGCCTCAATGACTTCAAAACTTCCGACCCAGATAATAATAGCCACGCTAAACACGCCTAAAAAGCTGATAAAGGGCATAAAGATGGAAAATATTTTGATTTGATAAAGAGTGGCTTTAAAATGTTCAAAATTAAGCGTTTCAAACCGTTGCATAAAAGTATTATGGCTGGAGGTCGTCTGAATGATGTTAATTCCTGCGATGGCTTCTGAAAAACTGTGATTAATTTCTGCAATTTTTTGACGAATGGTCCTGAACGCATTTCTCAATACTTTTGAAAAAAAACCAATGCTGATTACAATCACTGGAACAAGACCTGTTAAGTAAAGCGCAAGTTTGCTGTTAATGGTGAATAAAATGGCCAGGATTCCGGTCATCATAATCAGATCTTTAAAAACAAAAATCAGAATACTGGTGAACATTTCGTTCATATTTTCAACATCTCCAGCCACACGGGACACCATTCTTCCACTTGAGTTTTTATCATAGAAGGAAACGGGTAAGTGGGTCATGTGAGAAAACAAAGCGTTTCGTAAGTTTAAAATGATTTTTTGTCCGGTATATTCCATAAAAAGGGATTGGAAAAAATCAATAATAAATGTGGTAAGGATGAATACCGCAAAAACAGTACAAAAGATCTGAAAAGACTCAATTCCAAACCCAAAAAGAGAGGTGCCTTTTTCAGGGCTTACCGGAACAATAAATCCGTCAAACGCTTTTTGGGTAAAAATTGGCATGAATAGCTCAAGCAAAGTTACCAGAAAAACAAGTAAGGTTGAAAAGCATAGCATCCAAACATATGGCCTGATATAAGGCCACAATGCTTTAATTACCTTCAAATCCTCAAGCTTGATTTCTTTTTCTTCTATAGGGTTATCAGGCGCCATGTTCCTCCTCAAACTGTTGAACCAGGAAGGACTCTTTATAAAAACGGTCTGTCTGGATGAGCTCACTATGGGTTCCTGAATGATGGATACTGCCGTTTTTCAATATATAAATTTTATCGCAGGATGCCAGGGCTGATATCCTGTGAGATACAATAACGAATGTTGCATTAAGACTCAATCGGTTAATCCCTTCGATAACTTTCGAGGCGGTGTGAGTATCCATCTGGCTGATAGGATCATCCAAAATTACAATGGGTTTTTCAAGCATCAAGGTTCGTGCAAGGGCGATTCTTTGTTTTTGGCCACCGGATAGAGTAATCCCCCTTTCACCCACAATGGTATCAAAACCATCCGGCATTTCTTTTATCGTATCCTTCAAACAGCAAACCTTTAGTATTTGTTCCAGCCTGTTTTCATTCATATCCTGTCCCATCATAATATTTTCTCTAATAGTACCTGAAAAAAGAAAGGATTCTTGAGGCATAAGTGCAATATGACCTCTTAGAAAATCAAGATGTATAGATGTTACATCAATATTATCTATGCAGATTTTGCCTTTATTCGTATTGTAAAGTCTGGGAATCAATTGTGTTAGACTGGTTTTGCCGGAACCTGGTGGGCCGCTGATACCAATAGAGGCCCCTGAATCAATATCCAGATTAATATCTGAAAGAATAGATGTCGCATTGTCATAGGCAAAGCTGACATCCTTAAACTGGATATTCCCCTTTATTTTTTTTAGATCAACCGGGTGATCAGGTGAGCTGACAGAAGCCTTAGATTCTATGAGTATATTAATTCTTTTTAAGGATGCCATTCCCCTTTGAAACAAGTTTGTCATCCACCCAATGGCAATAACCGGCCATGCTAAAATCCCTAAATATTGAATAAAAGCCACAAGTTCCCCCGGAGAGAGAACCTGTTGCATAACCAGAAAACCACCATAGAAGATAACAATGATAGTCGATAAGTTAAAAAATAATCCCAGCAATGGTTTTAAGAGTGCTGTGACAAATGCTCGCCTCAGATTTTTTTTAAAGTAATCTGTGGATGCTGTTTCAACCTTCTTACCGATAAAGGTTTCAAAATTGAATACTTTGATAATGCGGATACCAAAAAAACTTTCTCTGACAAGCTCAGTCAGTTGGGAATAGGATTCCTGGGCTGTTTTATGAAACACATACATTTTTTTGCCAAGCGTTCGGGTTACAATAATTAGAAACGGCATGGGGATCATTGCAAAAGCTGTCAGTTTTGGATGGGTCCAAAGCATGATTGCAAGTGTAGTCCCCCCAAGCAAGATGGTATCCACAAGCACAATCAGACCAAAACCAAATGCCATTCTGATATGATTAATATCACTGACGGCATGGGCCATGATATCCCCTGTTTTAACTTTATCAAAATAGGTCATGTCAAGGTTAAGGATATGTTTGAAAAGATCATCCCGTATCCCTTTTTCAACATGTCTTGCACTGCCCATCAGAAGATTGCGCCAGCCAAATCTCAATCCTGCCATAACAAGGCCTAAAAATAAAATAAATATACATTGAAAAAACAGTGTCTTACTATCTAAAGAAGCTGAACTCAATGTATCAATGGCATGTTTAACAATCTGGGGGATGACCAGTTGTGTGGCATCTACAATGATCATGCATATGATGCCCAAGATAATTTTATATAGATTTTTCTTTATATATGGATAAATCAGTTTCAAAATATTTAGTCTAAGCTTAAAATTTGTGTAATTATCAAAATAGACATTTTTTTTGTATTTGCAATTTTTAAATTGAATCGTTGTTTGTCACATTATGTAACTATTGCCAAAAAGCTTTTTGGATTCAGCTGATGGTTAAGCTGATGGTTAAAGAGATAATGCTTTTCACTCAATTTTAACGGACGTCGCGTCCGTTGAAAGCTTAAAATAAGCAATTCCCAAGGCGTCCTGTCAAAATGCTTATTAAAAGGCTGTTCTAACCATCACCTCTTTAACCATCTGTATCGCAACCTTATCAAGAAGAAATATTTAATGGCAATGGTTATAATTCGATTTTCATAAATCCTACTTGAAATGGTAGGTGATCAAATTTTTTTGTTTCTACATATACAAATCCAAGTGTTTCATACCATTTTTTAAGGACCTCCTGTTCTGCAATGATGCCGATACTCATTGTATTTGAATCCATTTGTCTTGCCCGGCTAAACATATATTCAACAAGTTTTTCCCCCAATCCCTTGTGTCGGAATTCAGGGAGGACTGCCAGGCGTTCAAGGTATGAGATATTATTCTCCGCAATTTCTAATCCTGCGCAACCTATTGGGATACCGTCTTTATACAGAATGCTGTATTTTACACCCCGCGCCATATCTTTTTTTATCCAATCATCCGTACAATTGGAAGGATGCTTTGGGCAATTATCTTGTGTCAGGTTAAAGGTTTGTGCCACATCCTGATATGACAGACGGATCAAATCAGATAAAGCATGAGCATCCTTAGCCGCTGCTTTTTGAATCACAATTTTATCACCATTGCTTTTTTTAAATAAGACTTTTGTGTCTCCTGGTTTTTTATTATCAAGTCTGGCAGGGATATTTCCAGTGGGATGATCAGCTTCCAGTGGGTGTCGAATATTCATATCAGCTCTCCTAATTGCATACATTTCAAAATCATTTAGGATTTGATTCTAATGAAAGTAAAGATTCCTTGTCAACATCCTAATAAACCTTTAATAATTAATTTTAATTATAATTTAATAAAAAAAAGGCGGCGGTTATGGCGATATTTTTAGTACAGCACGGCATCTGCCATTCAAAGGACCAGGATCCTGAAAAGGGGCTGTCCGAAATTGGATTTGAAAATACTAGTAAAATTGCTCAAGTGGCTAAGGCCTATAAGATTCCCGTATTGAAAATTGTTCAAAGTGGCAAGAAAAGAGCCGAGCAAACAGCTACAATATTTAAAGAGATTCTTGATGTAAAAGACCCTTGTGAACGAATCAATGGTATTAAACCTTTAGACAACGTTAAAGCGTTTGCTGATGGGATTGATCCGAATTCAAATGTAATGATTGTCGGCCATTTACCGTTTATGGCGAGACTGGTTTCATATCTGACAGCAGGCTCTGAAAATTTGAAGGTATATAAGTTTCAAAATTCTGGTATTGTCTGTCTTGATTTTGAAGAGGGTTCTTGGTTTATAAAATGGACTTTAAACCCAGATATTTCATAATCAGGTTAGAAACTATGCCAGAAAGAATACATTATTTTTATAGTATGTGATTTGCCCTTCTATAAAGCTATACTTTGTTGTTTTTAGCTGTTCCAGACAATAATTTTGTTTTGGTAAAGCTTGTCCGATACAGCTTTAAAAGATGTGTTTATTTTTTAGATAAGGTTTTTTATATGTGTAGCCGCTGAAAATTATTTTTTCTTGACTTTAGGGACCAAGTTTATCAAAATTTAAAGCAAAAAAAACAACTCAATTTATTTCATTTCGCAAGGCATAGTAATATGGTTGATTTAACAATTAGAAAAAATGAAAAGCCAAGCATACTTGTAGTTGACGACGAAATAGATCTTCGGCATTTATTCAAAAAAGCCATGGAATCCGCTGGGTACGACTGCAAAACAACGGAGAACGGAAAGGCGGCTTTAGAGGTTATGGAAACGACATACTTTGATGTCGTGATATCTGATATTAACATGCCGGGTATGACAGGGATTGAACTTACTGAAAAGATACTCAAGACATATTCGTCAGATGTGATTGTGATGACAGGTAAGGTAGAGAGCCATTATTATGAAGAAATGATTAATCTTGGTGCCAGTGATTTTGTTGAAAAGCCGTTCTCTATCAAGGAACTTATTTTAAGAGTGAATCGTGTTTTAAAAGAAAGGCAACTGAAAAAAGAAGCTGAAATAAATCATGAAGAGATTAAGCATGCCTATATAGACTCCATTCATCGTTTGGTAATGGCATCAGAGTTTAAAGATGAAGATACGGGTGATCACATTGTAAGGATAGGGGAATACAGCAAGTTAATGGCACAAAAGCTTGGCATGTCGCATAAAGAAATTGAAATTATTTATTACGCAGCCCCAATGCATGATGTAGGCAAGATAGGCATCCCTGATAAAATTATGCTGAAACCAGGTAAGCTTACTCATGAAGAGTTTGAAATAATGAAAACTCATACCACTATCGGTTCAAAGCTTTTATCCAGATCAAAATCCAGGATATTAAATATGGCCAGAGAAATTGCAATGTTCCACCATGAAAAATATAATGGCAAGGGATATCCAGATCAAATATCAGGAAAAGATATTCCAATTTCAGGAAGGATTGTGGCTATCGCTGATACTTTTGATGCCCTAACATCCAGGCGGCCTTATAAAGATCCCTATCCACCTGAGATGTCATTAGATATTATACAGAAGGAAAGAAACAAACATTTTGATCCAGAGATTACAGATATATTTGTAAGGTATTTTGATGATTTCTTAAAGATTCGGGAAACCATAGGTACACTTACGAATATCAATCTGGAAAATTTTATGCTTAGTGAGCGGGATAGAGAATCTATTCAAACTTGAAAATCTAAAATCGTTCTTTGTCTCTTTTCATAGAATTCGCTGTTAATGCGACGATGGAAATATGGTTTTTTGATCCGCTTTGTTCCTTGTCAGGCATTTCCATAAAATGATTTAATCCTGTAAAGGTAGATTTCGCAAATATGATTAGGCCTTTTTTGATATAAGTTTTCAATGATTACCTTGCGGATAAATTAGTCATTATAACCGTTGCCGTTAAGTTTTTTTTTTCTTAAAACTGCCGATAGATGAGTAGAGAGCTATTCCTATTCATAAATAAAGCTTTTCATTGAAGCCCACCGATATTTCGTGTATTTTCATTTCATGGAACTTTTTTCAGCATATCGGCCTGAATTTGAATTCTTAAAGGAACTTATTATGGAAATGCCACTGGGGCGATCCGTTAGTGCTCTATTAACCCAAAAGAAATTATGATGACTAAATTGCAAAAAACCCCTGATCAGGAAATAAAAAATAGAATTTGTGTTTTGAAACAAGAAATGGAAGCAAATGATATTGACGCTGTTTTCTTGACACATAAACCAGATATCTTCTATTTTTCAGGGACATCTCAAGATTGCTATCTATACCTTCATCTTAATCATGACCCTGTGCTTTTTGTCCGAAGATATTTTCCGCGAGCTAAAGAAGAGAGTCCCTTAAAAGATATTTTTCAAATTTTATCAATAAAACAGTTCCCAGAGAAAATACAACATCTGCATAAAAAGTTACCTAAAGTATGTGGCCTTACTTTTGATGTGGTCCCCGTTAGAGACTACCATTTTTACCAAACACTATTTAGCGCAACTACTTTTGTTGATGCTACTGCGATCGTTAATACCTGCAAACAGATTAAATCATCCTATGAAATTGAACAGATGAAACTGGCTGCAACATTGTCTGAAAAAACATTTGTTTTTATCCGAGATCATATCCGGCCAGGGATATCTGAAATGGAATTTTCTGGCGAGTATGAAACTTTTGCCCGAAAATTCGGTCATTCAGGCATTCTTTTAAACCGATACTATCGCTCAGTAGGGTATGTCTTCCACTTGTTAAGTGGTAAAAATGGCGGTATCATCGGCGCAGTTGATACCCCGTGTTGTGGGATTGGAACATCCTCTACTCATCCATTTGGAGCCAGTGCGAAAATAATTCATAAAAATGAGCCAATTTTTATTGATTTCGGAACTATTCTGAATGGATACCATATGGATGAAACCCGTATGTTTGTTATTGGGAACATGGAACAAAGAGCCATGGATGCCTCAAAGGCTTCTATAGAAATTTTACATGACCTTGTGTCCTTAATGAAGCCTGGGGTAATAATGAGTGAGGTTTTTGAAAAATCAGTTTTTTATGCTAAAAAATTGGGATATGATACACAATTTTTGGGGCCACCGGATTCAAAATGTGTGTTTATTGGACACAGTATTGGGTTAGAGCTGGTAGAAAGTCCTATTATCTCAAAAGGAAATAAGGACATTCTTAAACCGGGAATGGTTTTCGCTGTTGAACCGAAATTTAGCTTTAAAAACGAATTCGCCGCCGGTATTGAAAGTGTTATCCAAATCACAAAAAAAGGCGCCCGCTTTTTAAGCATGACACCCCATGAAGTTTTTGTTTGTTGATAATTATAGCTGTTCATAAATAATTGAGATTAAATATAAAAAATATTTTGTAGTGGGAACGAACCTTGATTTTGGATGTTCTTTTCAAGTAAATCAGTAGTTTCTAGTTGACTTTCGATATCTGAAACATTTATACATAATATTGTGAATTTAGTAAGATATTTTGGAGAATATATATGAATATACTTAAGATTGATCACCTTGGGATCGCTGTTTCAAGTATCGAAGAAAAAAAGAATTTTTGGATAGATGCTATGGGACTGACTCTTGAGGGGACAGAAACTGTTGAAGCACAAAAAGTAACCACGGCATTCTTGCCAGTGGGAGAAAGCGAAGTTGAACTCTTGGAATCCACATCAAAAGAAGGTCCCGTTGCCAAATATATTGAAAAAAAAGGTGAAGGCATTCAACATGTGGCTTTCCGGGTAGAAAATATCGAAGAAGCCCTTGCAGAACTCAAAGAAAAAGGGATCGCACTTATAGATCAAACCCCGCGAATTGGCGCAGGGGGTGCTAAAATTGCATTTTTGCATCCTAAAGCCACATCAGGTGTCCTTGTTGAACTGTGTGAGAGATAGTTTGTGTTCGATTGAAAACAACGAATTCTCCCGGTTACAGAGTTTGATTCAAATTTTAACTATTGAAATATTTTATGTATTCCTCAAGTTAAAATTATCGCAAGCCTTGTATTCGGAAAACTTTTTAAGTTTGCGATCACGCAAATTTATTTAAATTTTAGTTAGACCGGAGGATAACCATGTCTCAAATGTCTGATATGAACAAATGGGAAGAGCTTGCTGAAAAGCAGTTAAGAGGCAAATCTCTTGAATCATTAACAAAAAATACCCCGGAAGGGATAGATGTTAAACCTTTATATACGGCTAAGGATCTTGAAAATGTAGAATTCATGAATAACCTGCCTGGATTTGAACCCTACGTAAGAGGTCCTATGGCAACCATGTATGCCGGACGTCCGTGGACCATCCGGCAATATGCAGGATTTTCTACGGCAAAAGAATCCAATGCATTTTATCGTAAAAATTTGGCAGCAGGACAAAAAGGCTTGTCTGTTGCTTTTGATTTGGCGACTCACCGAGGGTATGATTCCGATCATCCAAGAGTATCTGGAGATGTAGGAAAAGCAGGCGTCGCCATTGATTCAGTAGAAGATATGAAAATTTTATTTGATCAGATTCCTTTGGATCAGATGTCTGTTTCCATGACCATGAATGGTGCTGTTCTGCCAATACTTGCAGGATATATTGTTGCTGCAGAAGAGCAGGGTGTTAAGCATGAACAGCTTATGGGAACCATTCAAAATGATATTTTAAAAGAATATTTAACTCGAAATACCTATATATACCCACCCACACCATCTATGAGAATTATTTCTGATATCATTGGGTTTTGTTCGGACAATATGCCCAAATTTAACACCGTCAGTATCAGTGGGTATCATATTATGGAAGCAGGGGCGGATTCAGTGCTCCAAACAGCTTTTACCTTGGCAGATGGCCTTGAATATGTAAAAGCGGCACTGGCTACAGGTCTTGATATTGATAAATTTGCACCGCGTCTTTCTTTCTTTTTTGGGATCGGCATGAATTTTTTCATGGATATTGCCATGCTCAGGGCCGCCAGGTTTTTGTGGTCGGAAATCATGAGTCAATTTGATCCTAAAAATCCAAAATCTAAAATGCTCAGGACGCATTGTCAAACATCAGGATGGAGTTTAACTCAGCAGGATCCGTATAACAATGTGATTAGAACAACCCTTGAATGTCTGTCAGCAGTGCTTGGTGGTACCCAGAGTTTGCATACCAATTCCTTTGACGAAGCCGTTGGCCTGCCCACAGAATTGTCTGCCAGAATTTCTCGAAATACTCAGATTTTGGTTCAGGAAGAAACTCATATCTGTGATGTTATAGATCCACTAGGCGGATCATATTATATCGAAACTTTAACCCAGAATATTATAGATGAAGTTAGAAAAATTTTAGGTGAAATTGAAGAATTGGGCGGTATGGCAAAAGCCATTGAATCTGGCATGCCAAAAATGAGAATCGAAGAAGTGGCTGCGCGTCGCCAGGCCAGAATTGATAAAGGTGAAGATGTCATTGTCGGTGTAAATAAATATAAGATAGAAGATGAAATTCCTTTACCTGTACGAGAAGTGTCTGAGGCTGTTCGGGATGAGCAGATTGCCCGTCTTGAACAAACCAAAAAAGACCGTGATAACGATGCGGTTAAAAAAGCCTTGGATGATATCACCAAAGCCTGTGAATCAGGCGGCAACCTTTTGGAAATGTGTTTGCCTGCTGTTCGAGCAAGAGCAACTATTGGTGAAATTTCAGATGCCATGGAAAAAGTCTTCACACGTTTTGTGGCAACAACCCAGTGTATTTCTGGGGTGTATGCTGAAAGTTCAGATTCTGAGATTGTTGAGTCTTTAAGAAAACGGACCACTGACTTCGAAAAGAAAACAGGTCGAAGACCCAGAATTCTTTTATCAAAAATGGGTCAGGATGGGCATGATAGAGGTGTGAAAATTATCGCCACAGCCTATGCTGATTTTGGCTTTGATGTAGACTTGGGTCCGATGTTTCAGACACCTGAGGAAGCCGCCAGAATGGCAGTTGAAAATGATGTTCATGTGGTGGGGGTATCAAGCCTTGCCGCCGGACATAAAGCCTTAGTTCCACAGGTGATTGCCGAACTGAAAAATCAGGGTGCATCGGATATTAAAGTCATTGTAGGCGGCATAATTCCTCCTGTGGATTATGACTTTTTGAAAGAGGCAGGTGCGTCTGAAATTTTTGGCCCGGGAACAGTGGTAACAGATTCGGCTAACAGGACATTGAATATCATAGAGGCGTAAGGATGATTCAAACCGACCCTGAACTGTTTATCCAGGGTATTTTAGACGGCAACCGGCGGATAATTGCCAAGACAATAACGTTGATTGAAAGCAGTCTTAAAGAACATCAAAGAAACGCTTTCACTGTTATGGACAAGATTTTGCCTCACACGGGTAAGAGTATCCGATTAGGCATCACTGGGGTACCGGGTGTTGGAAAAAGTACCTTTATTGAAAACTTAGGCGTTTCCCTTGCCCAAAAAGGGCATAAGGTGGCTGTTCTTGCAGTAGATCCTACAAGCCAGAGAAGTGGCGGATCTATTTTGGGTGACAAAACTCGAATGGAAAAGCTGTCTGCACATGAAAATGCCTTTATCCGACCGTCTCCTGCAGGAGAAACCTTAGGAGGCGTTGCAGCTAAAACTCGTGAGATTATGCTGATCTGTGAAGCGGCCGGGTTCGACGTTATTCTTGTTGAAACAGTCGGCGTAGGGCAATCTGAAACCAGTGTAGCAGCCATGGTTGATTTTTTTCTGGTCTTGATGATAGCTGGCGCTGGCGATGAACTCCAGGGCATTAAAAAAGGAATCCTGGAATTGGCTGATGGAATTGCCATCAACAAGGCGGATGGGGATAATCTTAAGGCGGTTGAAAAAGCCAAAGGGGATCTTGAAATCGCCATGCATCTAATCTGTCCTGAGTCTCCAACCTGGTCCACTCCTGTAATGACCTGCTCTTCTGTTATTGATGGCGGTACGAATAATATTTGGGAAATGGTTCTTGATCATAACAAAAAATTTAAAGCATCTGGAGAATTTAAACAACGTCGGAAAAAGCAATCTTTAGAATGGATGTGGACCCTTGTTGAGGAGGGTTTGAAACAACGATTTAAGCACAATGAAAAAATTAATAAAGAAATACCTAAAATTTCACAAGAGGTAAAAAATGATAAGATATCTCCTTCAGCAGCCGCTGAAGTACTTTTGTCTTATCTATAAAATATAATTGAAGGAATAAATCAATGAAAATACATGAATACCAAGCCAAGCAATTGTTCAGGCAATATAATATTCCGGTTCCAGAGGGAAATGTTGCCTTTTCAGTGGGTGGAGCAAAAGAAGCCACCCAGAATATCGGCAGTTTTCCTGTGGTTGTTAAAGCCCAGATTCATGCCGGAGGAAGAGGTAAGGGAGGCGGCGTTAAACTTGCATCTTCAATGGATGAAGTACAGACCGTGGCCAACGAGATCCTCGGGATGACGCTTGTGACTCACCAGACAGGTCCAGAAGGCAAACTGGTGAAAAAGCTTCTTATAGAAGCTGGGCAGGAAATTCAAAAGGAACTCTACTTAAGTCTTTTGGTGGATCGAGCAACGGCATCCGTTGTGATTATGGCAAGCCAGGATGGCGGAATGGATATTGAAACCGTGGCAGAAGAAACACCTGAAAGAATTATTAAAGTTCATGTTGACCCGTTATTGGGTATCCAGGGATATCATATCAGGCAGGTTGCTTTCGGGCTTAAAATACCACCGGTCGCTATGAAACAATTTGGTGCCCTCCTTTCTAATTTATTTAAGCTGTTTGTTGAAAATGACTGCTCTCTTGTTGAGATCAATCCTCTGATTTTGACATCGACGAATAAAGTTCTGGCACTCGATGCAAAATTGGATTTTGATTCAAATGCCCTTCATCGTCATAAAGAACTTATGGGGTTAAGAGATCTTGATGAAGAAGATCCTTTGGAAGTTGAAGCATCCGGCTATAATTTAAATTATATCAATCTGGATGGAAATGTAGGCAATATTGTGAATGGCGCAGGGCTTGCTATGGCCACCATGGATATCATCAAGAATGCTGGAGCGACGCCTGCAAATTTCATGGATGTAGGGGGCGGAGCCAGTTCTGAACAGGTTGAAAACGCATTTAGAATTATTTTGGCAGATGAAAAAGTAAAAGCCGTGTTGATTAATATCTTTGGCGGCATATTGCGGTGTGATATTTTTGCACAAGGGGTTGTGGATGCAGCAAGGAAAACCAATATTACCATCCCGGTTGTGGTCCGAATGGAAGGCACAAATGTGGATGAGGGAAAGAAGATCCTTGCAGATTCAGGCTTAACTTTAACCAGCGCCTTAAACCTTTCTGATGCCGCACAAAAAATTGCTGCAGCAGTCAATTAAAGGAGTACGTTGTCGTGAGTATATATATAAATAAAGACACAAAGGTTCTTGTGCAGGGAATTACCGGAAATGAGGGAAGTTTTCATGCAAGACAGTGTATAGAATATGGAACAAATGTTGTGGCAGGGGTAACGCCAGGTAAAGGCGGACAAAAAATGGATGATGTGCCGGTATTTAATACGGTAAAGCAAGCAGTTGAACAAACCGGTGCCACCGCATCTCTGATTTTTGTCCCCCCACCATTTGGGGCAGATGCTATAATGGAAGCCGCAGATGGTGGCGTTGAATTAATTGTGACCATCACAGAAGGGGTTCCCATCTTAGATATGGTCAAAGTAAAGAATTTTCTTTCTACAAAGACCTGCAGGCTAATTGGACCCAATTGCCCTGGCATCATCACACCAGATGAATGCAAAATAGGTATTATGCCGGGTTGGATCCATAAAAAAGGGAATATAGGCGTTGTTTCTCGATCAGGAACGCTGACGTATGAGGTAGTTGATCAGTTGACAAAGCTTGAAATGGGACAGTCTACATGTATTGGTATCGGCGGCGATCCTGTGAATGGAACTAATTTTATAGATGTGCTTGAAGCCTTTCAAAATGATGACGAAACCAAAAGTATTGTCATGGTGGGTGAAATCGGTGGAAGTGCAGAAGAAGAAGCAGCCGTTTATATTAAAGAGAACTTAACCAAACCGGTTGTTGGCTTTATCGCAGGTCTTACCGCTCCTCCAGGCAGGAGGATGGGGCATGCCGGGGCCATAATTTCAGGTTCCAGCGGTACCGGTGCTGCAAAGATTAAAGCGTTCAAGGACAATGGCATTCATGTCTGCGAAAATTTAGGGCAGATTGGTCAGATATGTAAAGACGTATTTTGAAAATAACCTAAAGGAGGTTAGAAAAATTGGATAGTTATATTATCGAATCAAACAAAAAAAAGAGCAGAATGCCTGCAAGGCTTGACTTCGCTCAAAGCGCAACTGGTCTGATTCTCGGGCTTTTCATGTGGGTTCACATGATGCTTGTGGGCAGTATCATTCTTGGGAAAGGCACATTTAGTTTTGTGGCAAAAACCATGGAACTTGCTTTTTTGTCCAAAGATGGACATGGGTTTCCTATCGCAGTGTTTTTTGCCGTTCTTACTATATTCACACTTTTTATCATTCATGCATTGTTGGGGGTTAGAAAGTTTCCTGTTTCATGGAAACAACACAGGATTATTAGAGACCAAATGCAGATGATGAATCATACAGATACCAATTTATGGTATATTCAGGTGGTTACTGGTTTTATCATGTTTTTCGCAGGATCAGTTCATCTGTACATTATGCTGACAAATCCCGGCAGTATCGGGCCTTACATGTCAGCAGACAGGATTGTGTCTGGTAATATGTGGCCCCTTTATTTAATTCTTTTAGTTTGTGTTGAGCTTCACGGCACCATCGGCCTTTACAGACTGTGTATGAAATGGGGGTGGTTTAGTGGAAAAGATGCCAGAAAATCAAGAAAAACACTAAAGAAAATGAAAAATAGGGCAACCCTCTTCTTTTTATCAGTGGGTATTCTTGCCTTGTTGGTATTTGTTGTTATTGGTATCAAACACAGAGACCAAGTCGGTGAAAAATATAGTAAACAGGGTACAGCAGTTGAGCAGGTCTTAGCAGATGATACGGATCTTGATGTTAAAGATGCTCAAGGCGCTGACAAAACACATGAATAAGGGGTAACCTAAATGAAAGTCATATATACGGATTCACTTGTAATTGGCGGGGGGTTGGCAGGACTTAGAGTTGCCATTGCATCTATGCAGAGGGGCTTTGATACGATCGTCCTTTCTTTGATTCCTGCTAAAAGATCTCATTCTGCTGCAGCCCAGGGCGGTATGCAGGCAAGCCTTGGCGCATGTATTAAAGGCGATGGGGATGATGAAGATGTCCACTTCGGAGACACTGTTAAAGGAAGTGACTGGGGATGTGATCAGGATGTCGCCAGAATGTTTGTTAATACTTCGCCTAAGGCAATTCGTCAATTAGCAGCCTGGGGCGTTCCCTGGTCAAGGGTCAGGGGCGGTGACAGAGATGTTATTATCAATGGTGAAAAAGTCACCATTACTGAAAAAGAAGAGGCACACGGCCTGATTACATCCAGGGACTTTGGCGGTACAAAGAAATGGAGAACCTGTTTTACATCAGATGGTACAGGCCATACCATGCTCTATGCCATGGATAATAAAGCAATTCAAATGGGGATACCTGTTCATGAAAGAAAAGAAGCCATTGCGCTTATCCATGAAGATGGTGTCTGTTACGGGGCTATAGTAAGAGATCTTATCACAGGAGAGTTGATTGCCTATGTGGCAAAGGCGACTACTATTGCTACCGGTGGGTATGGAAGACTCTATTCAGTTTCAACCAACGCGGTTATTTCAGAAGGGATTGGAAATGCCATTGCCCTTGAGACAGGGATTGCAACATTAGGGAATATGGAAGCTGTCCAGTTTCATCCAACAGCCATTGTACCAGTGGGGATTCTAACCACAGAAGGGTGTCGTGGGGATGGCGGTCTGCTTCTGGATAAAGATGGATATCGGTTCATGCCGGATTATGAACCTGATAAAAAGGAATTGGCATCAAGAGATGTTGTATCCCGACGAATGACCGAGCACATGAGAAAAGGCAAAGGCGTACCTTCCCGATATGGAGATCATCTGTGGCTGGATATTACACTCCTGGGACGTAAACATATTGAAAAGAATTTAAGGGAAGTTAAAGAAATTTGTGAATATTTTCTCGGCATTGATCCTGTTGAAGAGTACATTCCGGTCAGACCGACCCAGCATTATTCCATGGGCGGTATCAGGACCAAGGCAACCGGTGAAAGTCCAACCTTGAAAGGTCTTTTCTCTGCGGGTGAGGCAGCGTGTTGGGATATGCATGGATTTAACCGCTTGGGCGGAAACTCTGTTGCTGAAACAGTTGTAGCAGGTATGATTGTTGGAGAATTTGTTGCAGATTATTGTGATGAAAATTCATTGAATGTAAGTACAAGCACCATTGAGCATTTCATGAAACAAGAAGAAAAGAAGATTACAGATCTTCTTGTCAGAGATTTTGGTGAAAATCCCTTCCAACTAAAAGCTGAAATGCAGAAAATTATGATGGATAAAGTCGGTATCTTTAGAAATGGTGAAGATCTTGAACAGGCGGTTGAAGAATTGAAAGTTCTGAATCAAAGAGCAAAGAAAATTGCACTAAGAAACAGAATTAGTTCTTCTAATCCGGAATTGGTCGAAGCTATCAGAGTTCCAAAGATGATAAAGCTTGCTCAGTGCGTAGCATACGGGGCAATGTTGAGGACAGAAAGCCGTGGCGCTCATGCAAGAGAGGACTATCTGGAAAGGAACGACAAAGATTGGTTAAAAAGGACACTAACGACATGGAAAGATGATTCTTCAGACCTTCCCGAAGTTACCTATGAAGACCTGGATATCATGAAGATGGAAATGCCTCCGGGATCAAGGGGATATGGAGTGGATAATACGATTCATCATCCTGATACACCCAAACGGGAACAGGAAATAGAAGAAATCAAACAAGCCAATCCAGGTGCAGATCGATATGAGATGCATGACCTTCTCAATCCAACACCGATTCCAGAAAAATTTAAAGGTAGAAATGAGCGTATAGGCAGGGGGTTTAAATAATGAGTGATCAAGAAAGAGTCTTAAAATTTCAAATTTTTCGATATAATCCCCAGAATAAGGGAGACAAACCTCGTATGGTAACCTATGAGGTCACAGAAGCCCCTGGGATGACAATATTTATTGCATTAAATGAGATCCGTGAAACGCAGGATCCATCTATTCAGTTTGACTTTGTTTGTCGAGCGGGTATTTGCGGTTCCTGTGCGATGGTTGTGAATGGTCAGCCAACCTTGGCATGCAGGACATTAACTTCAACTTATGAAGATGGTGAAATTAAACTCTTGCCGTTGCCGGGTTTTGAACTGATTGGAGATTTGTCAGTGAATACAGGAAAATTCATGCGAGCGATGTCTGAAAGAGTAGAATCCTGGATTCATGATAATTATGCAGATGAAGTCAATTTTGAAAGACTTGAAGAACGAATGGACCCGGATGTGGCAGACGAGATATACGAACTTGAACGTTGTGTAGAATGCGGGGCCTGCGTATCTGCCTGTGCCACAAAACGAATGAGGCCGGATTTTCTGTCCGCTGTTGGTTTTATGCGATTGGCAAGGTTTGCTCTGGACCCCAGAGACAAACGAACGGATGAAGAATTCTATGAAATTATGGGAGATGATGATGGTGTGTTTGGTTGTATGACCCTTTTGGGGTGTGAAGACTATTGCCCAAAAGATCTGCCGCATCAGACCCAGATTGCGTATCTAAGAAGAAAAATGGCACTTATTTAAAATGCTTGAACGAAGACTCAACCATCTACTGCGTTGCTTCGGGATTACACCTGATTGTATAGGTTTGGCCTCATGTACTAAAGTACACTCCGGTCTTGAAATCCTTTGCGTCTTATATATGGTTGAGTTCGCATCCAAGCATGGGGTTTTGTTTCTCTAAGAAATTTAAATTTGAGCGAATAGAATTGATAGGCAGTGGGCTTTTAAACCGTTCACTGCCTGTTATTTTTGAAAGGTTAAAAATTATGAATGATTTTAAATTTGATACCATGTTCCCGTTGGGGGATGATACAACTGAATATCGGCTTCTGACCAAAGACCATTTAAGGGTAAAAGAATTTGAAGGAAAAGAAGTTTTGATGATCGAGCCGGAAGGTCTAACCAAGCTTGCTAATGCTGCATTCAAAGATGTGGCCCACCTTTATCGATCAGAGCATCTTGAAAAGTTGCGACAAATTATTGATGATTCTGAAAGCAGTGACAATGATCGCTATGTGGCTTTAGAATTGCTAAAGAACGCTGCTATTTCATCCCAAAAAGTATATCCCATGTGTCAGGATACGGGGACTGCCATTGTAATGGGTAAAAAAGGTCAGCAGGTCTGGACATGGTCAGATGATGAGGAAGAATTATCAAAAGGCGCGTTTAAAGCGTACACAGAAAATTATTTAAGATATTCTCAGAATGCCCCCTTAACCATGTACAAAGAAGTAAATACTAAATCCAATCTACCTGCCCAAGTTGATATTTCTGCGATACAAGGAGAAGTCTATAAGTTTTTATTCATGGCTAAAGGCGGTGGATCTGCGAATAAAACGGTTCTATTTCAGATGACCAAGGCTGTATTGAACACAGAAGAAACTTTGATTAATTTTATGTTGGAAAAAATGAGAGGTCTTGGTACAGCAGCCTGTCCACCGTACCATATCGCCTTTGTTATTGGGGGAACATCAGCTGAGCTTAATTTGAAAGCGGTTAAACTGGCTTCTGCCAGATACCTGGACTCTTTGCCGACGGAAGGTAGTGAAACCGCTCATGCATTCAGAGATAAGGATCTTGAAGAAAAGGTCTTAGTGAGATCGCAGGGCCTTGGTCTTGGTGCCCAGTTTGGCGGCAAGCATTTTGCTTTAGATATTCGTGTCATTCGTTTGCCAAGACATGGCGCATCCTGCCCAATTGGTCTTGGCGTATCTTGTTCTGCAGATCGTCAGATTAAGGGAAAAATAACTAGAGATGGCATCTTTTTGGAACAATTAGAAGAAAACCCCGCCCAATACCTGCCCGCCAGAGAGCCTGAAATGAAAGAAGCGGTTCAGATTGATTTGAATAGGTCCATGGATGAGATTCGAGCAGAACTCACTAAATATCCTGTTGCAACACGGCTGTCGCTCAGTGGTAAAATTAT
>JAAEKY010000644.1 GCA_024227235.1 Desulfobacteraceae bacterium
ACATTCGCCGCCGGCGTTGAAGATATCCGCATCCAGGACGGGCAGCTTTCCATTAAGCTAAAACCCTAATCGATTAGGACAAAAGAGTGATGAAGAAGATAATAATAAAAACTGAACCTGAAAACGATCTGACTATCTTCACAGTTATCGGTAAGGTCGAAAAAAATGATATTAAGGATGCAATTTGTGATTTTTATGAAAACTCGGTCACAGCAAATGTCCTCTGGGACTTATCAAAAAGTGATCTTTCTGAAATCAAGTCATCAGATGTCAAACGGATTGCCGATTTATCGAACGTATACGCCGATAAAAGACCTTTTGGAAAGACAGCGATAGTAAGTTCTGATGATTTGATTTTTGGGCTTTCCCGAATGTACGAGTTGAACAAGGATGAGGACAATTTACCTTTTAAAACCAGAACGTTTCGCGATATTGACAAAGCCTACAAATGGCTGCTTTCAAGTTGATATGAATTAAATAACAAACAATTACTTGTTTGTTATCGAATCGGGCAGACGGGATTTTTTTC
>JAAEKY010000645.1 GCA_024227235.1 Desulfobacteraceae bacterium
GTGATGACAGCAGATTTAACACACCTAACCTTGCTGGTGTAAAAGCCTCCGTCATCAAATTATTTTCTAAATACAATATACCGGTTAAATCCCCTTGATAGAAGAATGGCATACATAACAAAGATTTAGGCAGTTTTTTAATGTTATAGGGGGAATTTGTCAATTTACTCTCTTGTACACCTTTATTCAGGATCATGCTTTCTTTGGTACGAGCAACATGATAAATGATCTTTGCCGATAATTGTTCATTCTCTTCAAGGGGAGATGATTGTCTAACGACAGTATCTGGATGATTAATATCTCCTTGAACCTCAACAAACCACCTGTCTTGTTTGGGCAATAGTAAAAAACCCTTTTCAGCTCCAGCATTTTCAATCACGATATGTATCATTGTTCCCAATAGTCTGTCTAAAGCAATCTCTTCGGATAATGTTTGGCTGGCCTTAATGACACTGTTCAAATCTATCCAATTAAGAGTACCTTTCACTTCATTCTTACTATTTTTAGATAAAACTGCTTTTTGAGTTAACCAGTTTGGATATCTTCTTTCTAAATTTTCTACTTTCCCCAAAGCACCCCATTGTTGATATCTATGGTGTGCCTTTTTCATATAAATTTGGGCGAAATCTCTCATACCACTCTGGGAATAAAACTCAGCGGCGAGTTCGTAGGCTAAAGCTTCTTCATGGAGATATTTATTTTCTTTTGCCCCTTCAATGGATTTCTTATACAATTTAGCGGCGGCCCAATCTTCCCCAAAAACCCGTGCTTTTTCAGCTTTTACCAAATCGTACTTATGCTGAAAGTTCATAGGTCCGTATTGACTCCAAAGACGTAATTTTTCTTCATAAGTTTCAAAAGTTTTTTTATTCTCCGGGTTCCTCATAGATTCTTTAGATGCTGTTTTTAACATTGCAAGAGCACCATAAAAAGAGACTTGAGTAAGCGGTAATAAACCTCCGATAGCATCCTCGTACTGTTCGGTTTCTTTGGCAAAAATCACGCTTTTGCTGAAATGAGCATTGAAAAAAGATAAAATTGTTTTGGCCGCATAGAGTGAAAAAAGGTTGAGGTTATTTTTAGTTTTTTGCATTTCCGGAATCATTTTGTTTTCATCTATGAAATCGCCTTGTAGTAGCATTGCATCTCCATTTTTGCCCATGAGACATTGGGTAAGCTGAGCCCATATATTTCCATACGTCAGGGAAAATGAGAATTGAGTACTATCGACCCAATCAAGATAAGGTCGTTGTTTTTTTTGTGTACTGGCAAGTGGATCTCCTATCAAAAGAAGATTGGTAACATAATTAACGGCAACATAAGTTCCATATTCGATGTCACCAGATTCTTTGGATACCTGAACAACTTGTGGGAATTGTTTTATAGAAAATCTTTCATGCTCGTACCAATGGCGGATAAATGAATTAAATTGATGGAGCACTTTTGTCTCGACTTCACACGGTCTAAATTTTTCCATAACATCTATGGCCAAACGACCAAAACGATAGCCAAGTTCAAAATTTGTCATGCTCCAGCAAAGGGAGCAGCCATACCAGACATAACCGAAAGGGGCTTTGCTGGAGTTGCCATATTTTACGCTTAAATTTACCATCGTATATATAAGCGGCAGCATCAGCGGAGATTGCGTAACTAATGCACAGGAAATAACATTCGTCAGAATGGGCATCGCTGCCAGACTTTCGAGATTCGTCATTTCGGGAAGATTACTTAACTGCTCTATATCAATGTTTTTCGGAGGATTATCCACTATCGGAATATTAAGCGTTTCCAGTGCTTTCAAACCAGTTGCCAAACTTTCTTCCATTCGGTTTTCGAGTGTGAACGTATGACAAATTAAGGAATATATTTTTGCTTTATCAAATATACTTTGCGCTTTAAGCAACGCAGCATTGCCCAATTCTTCTGCTTTTTTATACGAAGTGGATAAGTAGAAGGCTTCAATAAGTCCGCAAGTCAAATTAAGAGATAAAGAGTAATGTTGCTCCCATTTATCTCCCGGCAACAGGGCAAGCCCAGTTCGAAAGTACTTCACGGCAATTTCGACGGCCAAAGAACTCATTGCTTTGTCACCTGAGATGAGGTTTAATTCAGCAACTTCTATTTTTTCATTGTCATCCTTAAGAATTTCCTTAGCGACATTAAAATGATCCGTAATTTCAAAAATCCTCTTTTGGAGGGCATCCTTTGAAGTCTTCTGAAATAGCAATCGTCCAATTTGCAAATGTGTTTCTTTTTTATCATTATCATCTATGAGCGAGTAGGCCGCTTGCTGGATTCGATCATGCATAAATTTAAAATGGTAATATTCAGGTATAAACTCATCAGTGGGAAATTGTGCTACAACATCAGCGGTAGATTTATAATGGTTATCATTGATTTCGAGTTCATTGAAGGGGAAAATCAACCCGTCAGTCAGAACAGGCAGCAAACTTTTATAGGTATCAATAGATTCTTTTTTATAAATGGTAGAAAGGGTGTCTAAATCAAAAGAATTCCCCACACAAGCTGCCAAACGTATGGCATGTTGGGAGAATTCTGGCATTTTATTTAATTTTAGACTCATTAAATGGACTATATTATCTGTAATATCAAGGCCTTTAATTTTCTCAGCATCCCATTGCCAATGCCCTTTTTGTTCAAGTCGTGGTTGA